>JBEBRE010000050.1:0-20255 GCA_040394995.1 Sphingobacterium wenxiniae | reverse complement strand
ATTGAATACCTTCAAAGTGTTATTGGAGCATAAAAAATAGTATCTTTGCATGGTGTGATACGACAAATATTCGTCTCCTCGCAAAATGTATATGAAAAAGATACACTTATTGATATTACAAGCGTTCATTAGGCCATTCTTCGTCTGCTTCTGCATCGTAATGTTTGTTCTTCTGATGCTTTTTTTATTTAAGTATATCGATGATCTGATCGGCAAAGGATTTGAATGGTACGTGCTATTAGAGCTTATCAGTTACCAATGTGCCGTGCAATTGACGATGGCCCTTCCCTTATCGATGTTGCTCTCATCCATCATGACATTTGGAAATCTGGGTGAAAGCTATGAACTTGTCGCCATTAAAGCAGCCGGATATTCCTTGCGGAAAGCCATGACGCCCCTCATCATTTTGGTATGTATGGTTGCCGGAGGATCGTTTCTGTTCTCTGAATACAGCTTACCTGTGGTAAACCTCAAAATGTGGTCGCTCATGTGGGACGTGCGCAACAAAAAAGCCGATTTCCTAATCAAACCTGGTGTTTTCAACAGCTCTTTAGATGGATACTCCATCCGTGCAAAAGGTAAAAACCAAGACGGAACCATCCTATATGATTTGATGATTTACGACCATCGAAATGGCAGTACGGCAAGCAACGTATTGATTGCCAAAGAGGGTTTCATACACAATTCAGCAGACAATAAATACATGATATTGAGGTTGAAAGATGGAGTACGCTATGAAGAGTCAAGGGCAAAAAATGCAAAGCGCTACGATCCTCGTCAACAGTTTACGCGCTTCCGCTTTAAAGAAACGGAGCAAAAGTTTGACATGAGCTCCTTTGAGTTGACACGGACAGACGAAAATGCATTCAGGAACCACTATGCCATGCTCAATTTAAGACAGCTCAAGTTATATACCGACTCCAACAAAACGCAATTGGACAGCGTCGCCAATATGAATTTTGCAGAAGCAAAGAACTATATTAACTACCTGTCACCTTACTTTCACCAACCCGGTTTCGAGCACGCCAATGTCAAAAAGTTCGACAACTTTTTGAAAGATTTTATCCCCAAGCAAGACCGACGAAACATCATTAGCAATGCCCTTGGGCAGGCGCAACAGATGAACAGTACACTTGATATGAAGGAATTGGAGTTTAAGGCCTATAAGGACAAGGATATCCGATATCACCTGGAATATCATCGAAAATTCACGTTGGCTGTATCTTGTCTCCTTCTTTTTGCTATTGGAGCGCCTTTGGGTGCTATCATCCGTAAAGGTGGATTAGGGCTACCGGTAGTAGTGGCCATCATTTTCTTCCTAATTTACCATATTATTTCCACCATGGCCGAAAAATCGGCCAAAGATGGTGGCTTAGATCCCGTCATGGGCATGTGGATGGCTGTGATTGTTTTAACACCTTTAGCGATTTTTCTCACTTATAAAGCAGCCACCGACTCTGCCTTATTTGATGCTGAACAATACAAACTAAAACTGGAAGCCGCCTGGAAATGGATTTCATCAAAATTCAGCAAAAAATTACCGGCATAGCCGACTTTTGACAAGGCGATTATATAAAATAAGAGCAGATACAGCTACCTTTGCATATTAGAATTTAAAACAAATGGATATCAAATTAAACACGATCGAGGAAGCGATTGCAGATATAAAGGCAGGGAAAGTGATCATCGTTGTAGACGATGAAGATCGTGAAAATGAGGGTGATTTTGTGACGGCCGCACGGAATGCCACACCTGAAATAATCAACTTTATGGCCACACATGGCCGCGGTTTGGTCTGCGCACCGCTCACCCAAGAGCGTTGCAACGAGTTGAACCTTCTTCCCATGGTGGGGCAAAATACAGCGGTGTACGAAACTAATTTCACGGTTTCCGTGGATCTGCAGGGATACGGATGCACCACTGGCATTTCCGCTTCTGATCGTTCCAAAACCATCAAGGCACTTATCGACCCCAACATCCGTCCAGAGGAATTGGGCCGTCCCGGACATATTTTTCCTTTAATTGCAAAAGACGGAGGGGTACTCCGCCGCACCGGCCATACCGAAGCTACGGTAGACCTTGCGCGTTTGGCCGGTTTTGAGCCGGCAGGTGTTTTGGTGGAAATCCTAAAAGAGGATGGTGAAATGGCTCGTCTACCTGATTTGATGGATGTTGCCAAACGCTTTGACCTCAAAATTATCAGCATCGAAGATCTCATCGAATACCGCTTAAAGCACGATTCGCTCATACAAGAGGAAGAAAGTGTCAAAATGCCGACGCAATGGGGAGATTTCAATTTAAAAGCTTTTACCCAAAAAAATACAGGTGAACAGCATTTAGCCCTTTACAAGGGAGAGTGGACAGAAGATGAGCCGGTACTGGTCCGTGTGCACAGCTCCTGTATCACAGGCGATATTTTCGGTTCATGTCGTTGCGATTGTGGACCGCAATTGCATAAGGCTATGCAGATGATCCAAGAAGAAGGAAAGGGCATCGTGGTATACATGAACCAAGAAGGCCGAGGCATCGGACTGATCAACAAATTACACGCTTATAAATTACAGGAACAAGGTATAGATACCGTTGATGCCAACCTTCAATTGGGCTTTAAACCGGATTTGCGGGATTATGGTGTGGGTGCACAAATCTTAAGACACATGGGTATCGGTAAAATGCGCCTCATGTCCAACAACCCCACCAAACGTGCCGGACTAATCGGTTATGGACTCGAAGTCGTCGAAAATGTGCCTATCGAGATAGAACCAAATCCCTACAACCAAGAATATCTAAAAACGAAAAGGGATCGAATGGGCCATAGTATTTTAAAAGATCTATAGTCAGGAGCATGCATGGCTTTGATTAAAACCTAAAATAGCTTATGTCATTTTCCCTCTTTATGAGGGCATTCTAACTTCAATTTACCTATCCTCGCCTAAGGCGAGGATAGGTAAATTGAATCGCACTGACAGTTTTAACATAACCCTTTGTTGCTAAGGTATTTTTATCGACAGCTACCAGCAATGAGCATAACTATTTCTTCAACAGATTATAATATACCCCCAAAATAGACATTTTTCTATGCCTTTGGCAGTTTGTATCCGTTATGATAATGTGCAGACGCATAGTTATTGGCCTCCCTATCGGTAAACCTTCTTTTAACACGATCCCAGTAAAGTTTTTTTCCGCTTCGATAAGCAATGTTGCCCATTTGCGAAAAGACAGCAATATGCGCTCCAACATGAATAGATGCATTTAAATGTTTCTTATCTTTTCTTCTAATAGCCTGAACAAAATTTTCCATATGGGCATCCAAGCCATTTTCTCTTGGCCTTTGGAGTGGCACAGCCTCCATTTTAGCTTTTTCCGGAATGACTTCCCATCCATCTCTGTTCAGCACTAATGTCCCATTATCACCAATGAAGGCGACACCGTGCGTTCTACCATAAGGCCCGAGACCAATACCTATAGCGTGTTCCCACTGTATATTAAAATCACGAAATTCGTATACTACACTCATCGTATCCGGTGTTTCTGATGCTCCATCAACAGCTGCAAATTTACCTCCAGATGCAATAATTGACACTGGATCAGACACTTTCATTCCCAATAGTGCGTAATCAAGCATATGAACCCCCCAGTCCGTCATTAGCCCACCCGCGTAATCCCAAAACCAACGAAACTCAAAATGAAATCGATTCTCATTAAACGGACGCTTTTTTGCCGGCCCAAGCCATGAATCATAATGTACGCCCTCTGGCACAGCCGTGTCAGGTTTAGGGAGAATTGGAGTTTTCCAGTCCACGTAAGACCACGCCTTAACAGTGCGAATTTTGCCTAACCGTCCGGAATGCACAAATTCTATTGCGTCTCGAAAATGCTGTTGGCTACGTTGCCATTGACCAACCTGAACGATACTAGATCCATTGTCGACGGCTTTCACCATGATGTCGCATTCCTGAATAGAATTACCAATAGGTTTTTCAAGATAAATATGCTTTTTGGCCTTCACAGCATCTAACAATTGTAAACAATGCCAATGATCCGGCGTTCCAATAATCACAATGTCTACCAGATCTCTTTCTAACATATCTTTATAGGAAATAAATGTCTCGACATCTATTCCACGTTTGTTCAACTCGCTTTTGCGTCTATTCAAAACATTTTCATCCACATCACATAGAGCTGTACATCTTACTTGCGGTTGTTTCAGCAACGCATTTAAATCTGACCATCCCATCCCATTTACCCCAATCAACCCTACTCTTAATTCATTTTCAAGCGCGAAAGAATTGGAAAAAGGCAAAAAAGTCGATGCTGCGAATACGGATGAAATTTTGATAAAATCTTTTCTTTTCATTTAATATAGTTACTTCAGATGATTAAAAACTCGATCTTTAGTGCTACTGGTTTATATATTACTAACTATTGTGCATTTTTTCTCTCCAACGATCATTCCCCTCAACGATCCTACTCCGCTCCCTGTTGTGAAATGGTCTGTAGCTATCCAAAAGTAAAGAATATTAGTATGTTTTTCATTTAAGTAATAACTAATTTACGAAAACGTTATAATCTTCATTTCAAAAGAACCTAACAACAATTCATTTAAAATTATTTGGAAATATTGATAGGCAAAGATTATCAATATTTGGATATGGTCAACCCTTTTATAATCTTTACATATCAAAAGGATCTCAAGAAATTAACCCAAAAAAATATTTTCCAGTTTTGCAATCGGAAAACTATGATAATTTAATTTTTTTTGATCAAAATGCAAATGTATAAAAGCTTTATATATGGCCGTTATAATAACCCTGAAAACGGGCAAAAGAACAACATGACAAAAGAGCTATAATAGAAGTCGAATTTTTAACCCGCTAAACCCAAATTCTTATGTTAAAAAACAATTTTTTACTGATATTCATCTTATATGCATTCCATCCTTCGTTTGCACAAACACAGTTCTCAAACTTTCCAAAGGGCTCAACACCAAAGGAGATTGGAAAAAAATTGGCCTATCATTTTGTGAACGGCAGACACGAACTCTATGCCGCGAGGTGGATACATTATGCCGAGGTTTGCACTTGGAACGGCGCCCTTGACTACGCCATAAAAATCAATGACAACAAGCTTATCAAACATCTGCAAGAAAAATTCGAGCCCTTTTTTACATATGAAAGAGGATTGCTCCCCCCAAAAAATCATGTAGACTATAATATGTTCGGCAGCTTAGCCCTGAAACTGTACCAAACCACAAAAGACGAACGCTATAAAGAGATAGGACTGTCTTATGCAGATACGCAATGGGAGTTGCCAACCAATGCGAAACCAGAAGAAAAGGCTTGGGCTGACAAAGGCTTTTCCTGGCAGACACGTCTCTGGATCGACGATATGTACATGATCACCGTAGTGCAGGGCGAAGCTTATAAGGTGACAGGCGACAAGAAATATCTAGACCGTGCGGCCAAGGAAATGGTCATGTATCTAGAAGAGTTGCAACGCCCGAACGGACTGTTTTATCATGCGCCGGATGTGCCTTACTATTGGGCTCGGGGTGATGGTTGGATGGCCGTAGGCATGCCCGATTTGTTACGTTTGTTACCTGAAGAACATAAAGACCGTCCCCGTATTATGGAAGGATACTTGAAGATGATGAGAAGTCTGAAAGACCACCAACAACCAAATGGCATGTGGAATCAGCTCATAGATGAGCAAGATTTTTGGGTAGAAACATCAGGTTCAGCCATGTTTACCTATGCTTTTATCGTCGGTGTACAGGAAGGTTGGCTGGATGCCACTGAGTATGCTCCGGTAGCGCGAAAGGCCTGGTTGGCGATGATCCCATATATTGACGCCCGAAACAACGTAACCGAAGTTTGTATAGGGACAGGCAAAAAGAACGATAAACAATACTATTACGATCGTCCACGCAATGCAGGAGACCTTCACGGACAGGCACCTTACCTGTGGTGTGCAGTTGCTCTTTTAGCGAGATAACTATCCATAAGTTATATTTGTCCACAAGTTTTTAATCAATATGAAATCATACACTATTAAGATACCGTTTCTTTTCGTTTTTCTTTGGATCGCGGCACTTGCAAATGCGCAACAGAATCTTCCGAATTGGGCAATGGGCCCTTTTATAAGACCCGCCAATGTCAACCCTGTTATTTCTCCCAATACAAAAAGTGTTTTCTTTGATCCGATGAGCAAACAAAATCTCGCCTGGGAAGCTAGCGATGTATTCAATCCAGCTGCAACGGTAAAAGACAACCGGATATATGTACTTTACCGTGCAGAAGATAAATCGGGCATAGGTATTGGAAAACGTACCTCTAGATTGGGTATCGCCGAAAGTAAGGACGGCATCAAAATGAAACGGGGTAAAAAACCAGTCTTTTATCCTGATGAAGACGGGCAAAGGGAATATGAATGGCCGGGCGGTTGCGAAGATCCGCGCATTGCCGTTACAGAGGACGGCCTATATGTGATGTTGTATACCCAATGGAACAGGAAAGTGGCTCGCTTGGCAGTGGCCACTTCCAGAGATTTGAGAACCTGGACCAAGCACGGACCTGCATTTCACAAAGCCCACAACGGTAAGTTTAAAGACCTATTCTGCAAATCGGGTTCCATCGTTACAAAATTAGAAAACAACAAGCAGGTGATTACCAAAGTGAACGGAAAATACATGATGTATTGGGGCGAACGCTTCATGAACATTGCCACGTCAGATGACCTGATAAACTGGACACCTACTTTGGATACAACGGGGGAACTCGACATGATCGTAAAACCCCGGGCGGGATATTTTGACAGTGATCTAACGGAATGCGGCCCTCCCGCCATTGTCACCGACAAGGGTATCCTGGTTTTATATAACGGCAAAAACAAAGGGAACAATGAACGGGATACAAACTATACAGCCAACACATATGCGGCAGGACAGGTGCTGTTCGACTTGCAAAACCCATCCAAGGTTATAGACCGTTTAGACAAGCCGTTCTTTGTCCCTACGGAACCTTTTGAAAAAAGCGGACAATATCCGGCAGGAACAGTTTTTATTGAAGGTCTTGTCTATTTCAAAAATAAATGGTTCTTGTATTACGGTTGTGCAGATAGCCGTGTAGGTGTAGCCATTTATGACCCCAGTCCCATCAATGATCCATTGCGAAAAGGGATTATATATAGATGACCATTTTTTCAACAATACATAAAAAACTCCAAATGATGTTAAAAAAAACATTTCTACTGACATTAACCTTGAGCTTTTTCCAATTTTCATTTGCTCAACACAAAGAGTTGACTGATTTTCCCAAAGGTTACACGCCGGAAGAGATAGGTAGGCTTATCGCTTACCGCTTTGTATATGCCAACAATGCGCTACATGCCGGAAAATGGATCGGATATCCGCAGACATTTTATTGGAAGAGTGGTCTCGATTTTGCCAGTTTGACCAAGGATAAACTACTTACCGGATACTTGAGAAACCGCTTTGAACTTTTGTTCAACAAAGAGAAAGAGTTACTCCCTATCAAAAATCACGTGGACTTGAACATGTTCGGCAGTTTGCCTCTTACGCTGTACCAGCTCACAAAAGATAAACGTTATTTCAATCTTGGACTGCCCTATGCAGACACCCAATGGGAGGCGCCTGCTAATGTAAATCAGGAAGAGAAAGCTTGGGCCGACAAAGGGTATTCTTGGCAGACACGTCTCTGGATTGACGATATGTACATGATTACCATTGTGCAAAGCCAAGCTTACAAAGCAACCGGCGACCGAAAATATATCGATCGTGCAGCCAAAGAAATGGTGCTCTATTTGAATGAGTTGCAACGTCCTAACGGCCTCTTCTATCATGCACCAGATGTTCCTTTTTATTGGGGGCGTGGAAACGGATGGATGGCCGCCGGTATGACAGAACTGTTGCGCTACCTGCCAACCGATCACTCCGATCGTCCACATATCTTACAAGGGTACCGCAAAATGATGGAAAGCTTAAAACAATACCAACGGCCGAGCGGCATGTGGAACCAGCTGATTGATGAAGCCGACTGTTGGGCCGAAACATCCGGATCAGCTATGTTCGCCTATGCCTTTATCACAGGAGTGAAACAAGGATGGCTGGATGCTAAGAAATATGCCCCTGCAGCACGAAAAGCCTGGTTGGCATTGGTCGACTATGTTGATGAGAAAGGTGGCGTATCAGAGGTATGTGTAGGGACAAACAAATTGAACGATAAGCAATATTATTATGATCGCCCTCGCAGAACGGGTGACTTTCACGGGCAGTTTCCATATCTGTGGTGCGCATCAGCACTACTGGAAGACTAACCCTTAAAACCTTCCGAAGTTTGTGAAACTTCGGAAGGCTAACATATTCCAATTAGTCATGAGATTAAATAACCTGAGTTCGGAATAACAGCTCATGTTACCGCTACGTGACTTCTTTAATGAACAATCCATTTTTCTATTATCATTTCAGTCCTACGAACTTAGAAATAACTACTTAGTGTCTCCATGGTTATAGCTTAAGGGCGTTCAAACACACCGTGAACCCCATCGGGGTGACATATCTCTTCAAACGAATGTTTATCCTGGCTATACGCTAAATAAACCATTCTAATAGTCTATCAAGCGTTTAAATCTCTCAACAAAGCTTCTATCCTGCTTATTTTAAAGACCAGTCTACGGGCAGGACGGGTGACTTGCAAGTATGATAGGGTAAATTTGCATCTAGCTAAATTCCATTCCACTCGCCATAAAATAAAATGGGGGCTACGTTAACCGAGGCCCCCAAAAATGAAAAACAGTTTTTCTACCACTGAATCTGCTGATCTTCGTCTGGTATCAACGTATTCAGATCGCGTTGCATGGACAATGTACCATCAACCGTGTACTTCAACCTCATGTTTGGCATGGTTGTATAATCTTCAAACTCATACGATAGGTAAAGATTGATATAAATATGTTTCATATAGGGAAGTTGTGGGTCCCACTCTTCGTCTATGGTATAATAAGCCTGTGTATCTCCCTTTTTGAAATGGTTATTTTCCGCATTGTCGCTCCATATTTCTAATTTCCTTTTTTGGATATCAATTATCTCATCTGTAAAGCGGATAAATACTTTGTACTTGTTCCGATCCAAATAATCGATATCACGAAGGCCGGCATATAGAAAAATCGTATTGTTATCAGCTACGAAAGTACGATGCGTATTCAATGTCAACGGCTCTTTCGTATCGCCTTCCAGAAATATTTTGTACAAGGTGCCACCATAGGTTCCAGAATAATTGTTGAACGGATAAATACGCAACATAGCTCTTTTATAATGTTTATGCGGATTGACCTGATAATTATCCGTAGGATCTTCCAAAATCTGTAAAGGAAGAACCCATTTATCCGATTGATCTAAATCGCCCAACGAAAATTCAATAGGAATAGTCGTCATGCTTTTACCTGCCGGCATCGTTATGGTTTCAGGCATATCGTAATATTTCTTATCTAACTGTCTGAAATAAAGTTCTGACCGATCACCATACTGTTCTCGATTCAAGATTGCCAATGTATCCGGATCTAATCCGATACGGATTGTCATATCTTTTGCATTCGGCGTGGAACCACTTATAATCACCGGAAGGTCAAACCTTACTTTTCCCTGCGGATTATAACGTACGTATGTCCATGTAACCCCTTGTGTATTAGGTTCTGCTTTGAACGAGACTAAATGCGTGTACTGCTCACCTTCCCATTCATTATTACAGGAAATGCAACAGATCATTGCTGTCATTGCTAAAAATAGGATATATATCTTCTTCATGATTTTTACAAATTATAATCGTTATTCGGGATTTGTCCAGCCCGGATTTTGCGTCAGCTCTTTGTTGCTTCTCAGTTCATCGTAATGGATAGGCCAAAACCACATCTTTAGCGTAAATATGGAGGGCAAAGAGGGGGTCTGCACCGGTGTATGGAAAAGCTCGGGCGACTCTTTGGTGCTGTAAGCGTTGCATCCGTAGACAGGTGCCGACTCTTCATCGGGTGCATCAGCCCAACGGCGTAAGTCAAAATAGCGGTGGCCTTCGGCAAACAACTCAATTTGGCGTTCACGTTTTAGACTAATACGGAATCTAGCTTGGTCAGCATATACCTCATCCGTATAATCTGGTAATCCCGCACGAATGCGAACAGGCTGGATTCCCTGTTTCATCTCTGCAATACTGCGCGATATGCTATGCGTTTTACTGCCATCCCATGCAGAGATCGTATGATTTCCGTTGAGCTCATTCAGTGCTTCCGCATAGATCAATAAAATCTCCGCATAGCGAATGGCCGGATCAACCTTATCCTTTATTCGGGTTTGGTCGTACGCCGTTACTGCTACGTTACTGATATCGTCGGGGTGCACATATTTTTTCACGCCAATTCCAGTCCGTGGCCAATACGTCGTATTCTTATAGCCATTGGGGTCGCCCCGATAGTAAAATATCTGCACGTTGCTTACCTCATCCTTTTCCTTTTCCGCATTCAGCAAGTTCCAAGTGGAGCCATTAAAAGAAACCGATGCGTAGAACCGCGGTTCGCGCCTTACATATTGCTTGTGAACCCCAGCCCCTAACGGTCCCAATTCCGGATAATTGGCTACTTCCGACGTTTCTACCAAACCTGTGGGGCGTGCCTGGGTATTATAACGTCCCACATAACCCGGTCGGCCCTGATACATATCATTCATACCTGGCAAATCGCTACCATCATCCATATAATAGGCGTCAACCTGTTTTTGGGTCATGCCATGCGAATTATAACCTTTACCTTCCAAACGTGGCAATTGATGCAGTACCATTACTTTTATGCCTTCACCACCTTGGTTTCGACCCCGCGTAAAAATAAGCTCTGGATTCTGAAAGGCGGGGACCGTTCCATTGAATACAGAACGGTACGATTCGAAAGGGTCGATGTCGCTCCAACCTGCCGGCCAGCTATTGTTAGAAAATTTATCGTCATGTGGCGGGTTTACTGTCGCCGGATAAGCGATATCCCCAACATCTTTTTTGTAGGCAACATATAGCTGATAACGACCTAAATCCATCACATCTTTTGCCGCTGCCGCTGCTTTTGCCCATTTGGTTTCATCGTAGGTAGCCGAAAGCAAAGGCCTGCCTTTCTTGTCAACCATGGCCGCGGCCACATCTGCAGGTGCTTTGCCATTGAACAGTGGACTCGCCGCAAACAACAGCACCTTGGCCCTCAGCGCCAATGCGGCACCACGCGTAGGACGCGTAATCTGTTGTATCCCCCGTTGCAAAGGAAGGTCTTTGGCTGCTTCTGCCAACTCGTTAGAAAGATAATCGGCACATTCGTCGTAGCTATTGCGCGGTTGTGCAATGGCATCATACTGTTTGGTATAATCAACGCCCTGATCTGGCACAATGGGTACTGGACCAAACGTGCGGAGCAAAATCCAATAAAAATAAGCTCTTAAAAAACGCGCCTGTGCCTTCATATCCTCTTTCTCCATATCTGATAATTCCTTATTCAGATGGATATTGTTCAAGAAAATAGATGCTTGTCGGATACCTTTGTACCCCGTATCCCATACGCTCTGGTTTTCACCGCCCAAACCACTTTCGCCATATTGGCCACTTTTCCATCTTGCATATTCATCGTTTTCATCGCCGTAATACATATCATCCGCAAAATTAAAGGGTACGGATTTCTTACTGGCAACGTCCTGCATGGCATTGCTTCCCAAAAAGGAATAGGCTCTTGCCAACCATCTGTTGGTATAGTCTGTATTGGTAAAAACATCTTCGATGGTCATCCGTTCTTCAAACAGATAATCCGAATCAAGATATTTAGCGCATCCACTGATAATAGAAATAAATCCCACAGTAAATAAAATGATAGCTATTCTTTTCATATTTTTATGGCTTATAGATTAACTGATAGACCTAAAGAGAGTGTTTTGCTCAATGGATAGGTTTTCCCATGCGGGGATCCCAATTCTGGATCCCAGAGCTTAAACTTCGAGAAGGTAAGCAGGTCGGTACCGATAAAGAATACCCGCGCATTGTTCAAACGAATCCTGTTTACCACTGTTTTAGGAAGCGAATAACCGATCTCCAACGTTTTCAACCGTAAATACGAACCATCTTGTAACCAGAAGGTAGATTTTCGGTAATTATTTGCGTTCGGCCCGTAGGTCAGACGGGGATAGGACGCTTTTGGATCCTCATTCTCACCCAATATCCATCGATTGCTACTCGCAATCTCATCCAGTATATTTCCCCATCCGTCACCGAGGCTAAACATATATACCGAAGAACCCTCGATAAAGTAGCTTGATTTTCCTGCACCTTGGAAATGGGCACTGATGCTCAACCCCTTCCAACCGGCCGACATCCCAAATCCATAGATTAAATTGGGTCTGGTCGTTGCGCCAATGGCAACGATATCCGTATTGTCCACTTTCCCATCGCCATTAACGTCTTTATACTTAATATCGCCGGGCATCACCTCTCCGAATGTCTGCCGTGGACTATTACGGATATCATCGTAATCTTCAAACAATCCTAAGGCTATTAAACCTTTGGCCTGATTTACTCTGTGACCTTCATCCAATCTATATTCATATATCGTGTTTTGCTCATCTCTTTCGACTATTTTATTCTTACTATAAGTAATATTCCCACGTATGGTAAAATCTATTTCTTTGACTTTTTGTTTAAAAGAGATATTACCATCAAACCCTTTGGCTTCCACTTCACCAACATTGGCCGAAGGATTGCTTTCTACCCCCACAAATCCAGGAAGATAATTGCGGGGCATATAAATACCTTCTCGGCGTTCGTTAAAAAGATCAAACGCGCCGTCAATCTTACCGTTGAAAAAGTTGTAGTCGATACCTAAGTCCTGCTTGGTGGCGATCTCCCAAGAAACATCTGGCGAAGAGATGGAAGAATAACGCATACCATCCCAAAAATTCCCAGACTCATAATCTCCGAAATTGTAGCCACCTCCACTCATTTGCTCGATAGTATACAAATAAGGGAATCGAATATTTCCTAAATTATCATTTCCAGTTTTACCGTGCGAATAGCGAATCTTGAACATATCCACCCAATCCACATCTTTCAAGAAGGGTTCTTCCGCTACATTCCAAGCGCCTGAAAAGGCCGGAAAGAAACCAAAACGATGGTCTTTATGAAAATTTTCCGATCCGGTATAACCAAAATTAAAGTCTACAAAATAGCGCTCATTAAAGTTATAATTCACACGCCCGGCTAATCCTTGAATACGTCGGGCAATACCGTTCTTAATATCACTGCCAATATTTTGTGTCTGTATTCTCGCCGATTGGTTGTATTTTGCCACTGCGCCGAAATGGTGCTTGCCTATTCCTTTATTATAGTGTAGATCCCATTCAAAAAACTCCAATTTCTCTCCACTCGAGCCTGCCGATTGCGTCATTTTCTGTTCCTCTGCGATTCGTTTAAATACTAACTCGCCATCTAGATTACGGTAACGATTTGCTTTCCACAATTCCGGATACTTATAACGGTTGATCCAATTGTAATTTTTCGTATCATAACCAAACCTCCCTATAAAACGAAGACCTTTGGTAATAAAATCTAACTTTTGTTCCAAGCTCAATGTGGTCTGGATATTATTTTGCCAGGTCTCATTATAACCAGTCATGGTACCCTGTACCCATGGGTTAAAACGGTCTCCGTTATCGTTGCCATCAGCAGGAATTTTTCCGTCTGAATACATAAGCGGTGCAGTGATGGGATTGTAGCCCATTAGCGCTGTCCAGATGGATCCCGATCCTACACCCGGATCGTTCTGTTTGCGCAAGGAACCCGAAATCCCCGCTCGCACCAAAGTACTTTTGGTAATATCCATATCCACATTCAGCCGATAAGTATACTTCTTAAAGTTGGTGTTGGTATTATAGTCTTTAATGGCTTCGTCTACTTTATACATCCCTTCCTGATTCTGATAGCCCCCAGAAAGGTAGTATCGCACCGTTTTGCTCCCACCATTTAAATTCAAGATACTCCGCTGACTCATTACGCTTTTTCTCAACAGTACGTCCATCCAGTTCACATCTGGAAACAAATCCGGATCTAATCCCAAACGAAGTATTTCAAGTTCCGATGCCGAGTACAATGGCTCTTGATTCCGGGTAGTCTTGGCTTCATTGGCCAGCGAAGCATAAGTATACCCGTCTACAAATTTGGGAAGCTTTGTAAAAGTGTTATAAAAGCCTTCTACTTTGGCATTGATATCCACCTTTCCATCCTTTCCGCGCTTGGTATTGATCAAAACCACTCCATTAGCACCTCTACTACCATATATTGCCGTTGCGGAAGCATCTTTTAATATCGTAAAAGACTCTATATCTTCCACATTGATCTCATCTATATCCCGTTCAAAACCATCTACCAATACCAATGCCGCACTACTAGCACCGAAAGTCGAAATACTACGGATCCAAAATTCAGAAACACTTCCCGGTCTACCGCTTGACCGCATGGCCATAACGCCTGGTGCAACACCAGCCAAAGCATCAACCACCGATGTCGACGGATTTGATTTCAGTCGCTCGACGTCCACACTTGTAACAGCTCCCGTAACGGCAATCTTCCGCTCATTGCCGGTAGCCGTAACAACAATTTCATTAATTACATTTGCATCCGATTCTTTCAAAGTCACGTTGACCACCTTTTGATCCTTTAATACAACTTCCACCTTATCATAACCAATATATGAAAAGACCATAGTTTGATAAGGACGAACCTTGAGGCTGTATTTTCCTTCTATATCGGTGATGGCCCCCAGCCCTGGCATATTGCTGATGGATACGTTGACACCGGCAAGTGGTTCCTTGTCTACGTTGGTCACCAGCCCCGTGATCACCACATCTTCTTGCGCCCAAGCCTCAATGGTCATCCCTAGAAGGACAATGCATGTTAGTAAAATAAATTTCTTCATTGTAGTTTAAAATTATTGGTTATTATTCTCCTTCTTTGGCAATTTTTCGAATAATCCAATTACCCGTATCGCCTATATAAAAGCATTCCCGTTGTTCATCATAGGCAATGGCCTGTGGGTTTAGGAAACGGGCTTCTGTTCGCAAATCCCCGTTTGCATACCCACTTGTCCCATTATTCCCCCGTCCGGCAAATGTGCTAACTCGCCCTTGGGGTGTCATTCTCCTAATCGCGTGGTTACTCTTATCGCAGAAATAAAAATCATATTGATCACCTCCGTTTTCCGCATAATCCGGGTTTTTGACAAAGACGCCTTGTACAGGATTATTCAGCCGTGCATTCGTTCCTACACCATCTTTATAACCCGAGCTACCTGCTGCTCCCGCAATTGTATAAGGTGTAGTGAAGATCTTCCGTTCACGATCATAATCGGTACGCATGATAAAATGTCGCTCATTCTCAATCAAATAAGCATAGTCGCCTGAGGGATGCACGACCATATAAATGGCCTCGGGTGCGTATGGGTTAGGGAAAGCAAGTTCATCTTTTCCAGTTTCAAAATCATAGCGCCGGATATCTCCCGCCCGATATCGGGAATAGTACAATTCTCCATTTTTCGGATGCACCATTGTGCCGTTTACGCCACGAGCATACACTGGTATGGGTTGATTTTGAATAAAATTAGAAGATCGCGAAAAAATATAATTCCCATATTTCGTATCACTACTTTGGTTATCAGAAACAATCATATCCTGACTGCCATCGATCTTCCAATTCAAAGTGGATACACGGCCAAAACCCGTTCTGAAATAACTTACATACTCTTTTTCAAAATCGACCAAGCGCGCACTATTACCATCCGCTGAAAAATAGAGATGGTTTGGATTTTGAGGGTCGAAAGTAAACCATAGCATACCTTTAAAGGCACCACAGTCGTTGAAAGGTCCTTCTTTCTCTTCAAAATTACTTCCCACTTCATAATATTTGCCTAAAAAAGTAGAAACAAGCCATTTTTTGGTGTATTCAAATGTTTCTTTTGCGACCACATGCGCCAATTCCCCACCTTCTCCATTGACAATGTACACCTGTATATCACCATCATAAGCTTGTTCGGGAATAACACAATACACGCTGTTATTTTTTACACCTATAATCTTGGCCTGCTTTCCCCCTATAACGACTTTCACTTTGGAAAGATCGTAGCCAAAATTATCACCGTAGATAACCAAATTGCTTCCTGCCCCACCCTCTTTGGGAAAGAAATCCGTTATTTCGACTGGTCTGGATGGATCATACCCTGCCCCAGGGTCATCATCTTTACTCTCTTTGCACTGTACAAAGCACAACATAAACAACGCCAGCAATGTCCCTTGGATTTGCCAGTATCGATTTTTAATTTTCCTACTTCTCATTCGAATTACATATTGGTTAAATTTTTATTTTTAAAAAAACATGACAAGATACGGCAATAAGTCACACATTTTGTATGATGCTATTTCATGCCGATCATTACTTACCTGTTACCTATCCTCCTTACCCTCGTGGCGTTTCAGGTCTGGAAGATAATTTCAAGCATTTTTAAGCGCTTATCTGTCCTAAAAACAATTTTGATATTTTGGCCTTACGTAATTGGTTGTGCTATTTTTAATAATTTATCTTTCAAATACCGAATTGTTGATACAGATTTTAGACTACCACTTATATATTTTTAAACTATATAATACTGCTCCCATCCTTTTTTCGGTGGTGGTCCTACCAATAGCGCGTTGGCAAACTTATCGTTAACGATTTCCTTTTTCACAACATCAAAATCAAGGTCTCCGTTCAATCGCTGCGCGATAACACCGAGGCAAAAAACCTGACTTAGCGGGCCTGCTATCTCAAATGGAGACCGACTTTTCTCTTCTCCCCGACACGCTTTCAGGAAGTTTGCAAAATGGTTGGATGGAGACTTTGGCACTTCGGGAAGTTTACCCTGCAGGTCTTTAGCCTTTGACTCAGGGATGATCTCCAGTATACTCCCATGCGAACCACCTTTGAAGGTCAGGTCCTTCCCATAGATAATCTTACCTGGATTCAGTTTAGCTGGCTCAATTTTCCCTGTGCTGGGTGGCGGAATATTCGGATCTAAACCCGATAGTCCATAACCTTTCGGGATCTCTGGAAGATTGTCTAATCCGTCATACCAAGTGATGTCAACTGCTGGCATAGCCTTCCGCTTTGGAAAGTGGAAACGAATCGTCGAAGACATAGGGAAGAAGAACGAATTATGCCCCTCCAAATAAGCAGCTTCCACTCTTGTGGGCAATCCCAATTCTAAAAACTGGTGTGCGGTGTCGAGAATATGAGCTCCCCAATCACCCAATGCCCCCATGCCGAAATCAAACCAACACCGCCACTGTCCATTTACAAAATCTTTATTGTAATCGTGGCCAAGTGTCTGCATCTGCCACAGCTCCCAATCGAGCGTCTCAGGTATCTTCTCCGCAGAAGGAAGACTCTTGATGTTTGGATCCCACCCATGCCAGCGCCTAGGCATGTTCATGTGTGCATCTATCCGTGTAACGTCCTTGATAATTCCGGCATCTTTCCAAGTCTTAAACTGGAAGTAATTCGCTTCAGAATGTCCTTGATTTCCCATCTGCGTAACGACCTTAGCTTGTTTACGAGCTTTCCGCATCATCAACTCCACTTCCCAAAAGGTTTGCGCCATCGGCTTTTCTACATATACATGCTTGCCACGCTCTAGCGCTTCCATTGTGATCGCAAAATGCGCAAAATCAGGTGTTCCAATGGATACCGCATCGATTTGCCCGTCCATTTTGTCAAACATTCGCCTGAAATCCTGAAATCTGGGAACATCTGGGAACATTTTAAGCACCTGCTGTGTGTGCGCAGCACCCATGTCCACATCACATAATGCCACGATATTGCACATACCTGTTTTATATAATTCACGGATAATCTCACCTGCACGATTCCCAATGCCTACGCAAGCAAGATTCACACGTTCATTAGCGCCATAAAAAGAAATGTCCCCCAAAAGACTATTGGATAATAGTACCCCACCACCTACCATGGCCGTGCGACTGATAAAACTTCGACGAGAAAGATAATGCTTCATGTTATATCTGTTTCTATGATTACTTCTGTTTTCTAATTTTCAGATTGCGGAACGAGACTCTATCGCCATGGTCCTGCAATAATATATGTCCCTGAGGAGCTTCGCCAAAATTCTCCCAATCTTTGTATTTGCTCAACGCTACCAGATCGCGATACTCTTTCGATCCACGTTTATATTCTACCATTTTAATCCCGTTCAAGTAATGTACTACAGTGCCATCCGCCGATACCACAATCCTACCTCGATTCCACTCTCCTACAGGCCGACGTGCTCGCCTATCACGGTTGGACGTGCTCAGATCATACAGCGAAGCCAGGGTACGGTTGCCTTCTCGTCCCATCTTCGCGTCAGGATGTCGCTCATCGTCAAGAATCTGGTACTCTAAGCCAATCGCAGACCCTTTTGTCTTTTCTTTAAGCGTAACAAAATACTTAACGCCGCTATTCGCTCCTGGTGTCAGTTTGAATTCAAAAGAAAGATCAAAGACAGCATACTGCTCACGAGTGATGATGTCGCCTCCATTCGTAGACTCTCCCCCATCTGATTTCTGTACAGTAATCAAACCGTTTCCGACTTCCCAACCTTGTTCGGGAAAAGGCTCTCCTTTCACACTTCGCCACTGCTCAGCAGCCTCTCCGTCAAACAGCAATTTCACGCCGGCTTTTTTCTCGGCTAAGCTCAAGTTGTTGGCCTTTAGATTTAAAACAAACACATCTTTTGGGAATTTCTTGGGCTTGAGATTTTCCGTTTGGATACGGATATCTTTAAAATAAACTTTATGTCCTGCAAGCCTGTCTGGAACACTATGCACCTGCAGGCCTATAAAACCGGAGGGATCGAGGGTATCAATCACCAATGCACAAGGAATACCATTGACCCAAGTACGCAACTCATCTCCAATAGCTTCTATGCGATAGCGATTGTATTCGCCCGCTTTATAAGCTGTTTTGGATTTCTCATTAAGGTCCATGGGGTAAAGCCACAACCGGCGAGCTTCATCGTAGATACCTCCAGTCCAACGACGCGGAGTAGGATCAATCTCTACTTGTCTACCGTATACACGACCGCGGCCGTTATTAGCGTCGGGATCCAAATGACTACGGGTCTGAATTCCGGAATTGGTCTCGGCGCCCTCCAGTTTGATATCGACCTCCAAAATGAAGTCTCCATACTCTTTCTCGGTAATAAGAAAAGAATTAGGAATGCCCTTGGCCATCGTACCGACAATCACTCCATCTTCGACGGTATAAGAAGCATTTCCTCCGACTATCTTCCAACCTGTGAGTGTCTTACCATCAAAAAGTGCTGTCCATCCTTTTTCTTTTTTTTGAGCATATACAGAAAACGGTTGCTGTACGAAACAACTCATACAAATTGCTACAAAAAGTCTTAAAATTGTTAGAATCTTCATGGTCTATTTTAGTCTTTAATTCTCGATTTTTAGTTAATGAACACAACAAGTTGCGTTTGTTATCTAACGACGAAAAGCCTAAGCTTTTGTTTTTACAGGTCTATAACTATTGATAACAAAATTAGAGAATATAGGATAGCGTTTAACCGATTTGACCAAATTAATTTACGAAAACGTTGTAATTGCATGATTTAAGCGGTTATTAGATCGGTTAAATCGTTTTAGATATCTGTTATTCAAGATTTAGCAACACGTATAATCCTTTAAAAGAACCTAAACGAAACGTAAAAACCATATCCGGATAATTTAAATCCGCTGGAAAATTTCATGTACCAAAACAAGAAGAAGTAATGGAAGGCAAACAATTCTTATTAAACGAGGAGTTCGGAATAAGCATTCGTTTGACGAGATATGTCGCCCCGATGGGGCTCAAATTGTTATTAAATAACGTCAGTTCGGGATAAGAAAAAAGTCCTTACCTCCCCGCATTGTTTCCCATCCCCTTTTTGATAAAATAAGGCAAACTCTTTTAATCGAGTTACAACATACAATTCAAGGTCATTTTTGAGAGGATTGATTTTCAACATATCTTCACCCGCTATTTACGATATTTTCTTAGCAGATTCACAGGATGCAGTGTTTTCCCCTAGGTTAAATAGGGGTTTTATAGAGGTTTTATAGAGCTTTACCTCTATTAACCCTCTATTAACCCTCTATTAACCCT
>JBEBRE010000049.1:0-20255 GCA_040394995.1 Sphingobacterium wenxiniae | reverse complement strand
GGCACCAACGACTTGGCGCTGACCGGAAAGAAGGACATCATCGTGAAAAACGTTTCCTTCCAGTACACGCAGGTCTCCCCGCTTATCCTCAAAAACATCCACCTCATTATTCCCGAGGGGAAGGTAACCGCCATCGTGGGCGACAGCGGCAGTGGCAAGTCCACCTTGTTGAAACTGCTGCTTAGGCTGTACAAACCCAGCTATGGGGAAATCCTTATCGGCGGCATGAACATCAACAATATCGGACTCCGGCAGTGGCGGGAAAAATGTGGTGCAGTGATGCAGGACGGTAAGATCTTCAACGATACCATCCTCAACAACATCATTCTGGACGACGAGAAGCCCGACAACGAGCGGTTGCGGAAGGCGGTCAGCGCGGCCAACATCGGCGATGAGATCGAACAGCTCCCCCTGGGCTACCAGACCAAGATGGGTGAGAACGGCCGGGGGCTGAGCGGCGGACAAAAACAACGGGTATTGATTGCACGGGCGCTGTACAAGGATCCCGACATTCTGTTTTTTGACGAGGCCACCAATGCACTGGACACCATCAACGAGCAGAAGATTACAACAGCGCTGGACGAAGTGTTCCACGGGAAAACCGTCATCGTGGTGGCCCACCGGTTGAGCACCATCCGCAAGGCCGACCAGATCATCGTGATGCGGGACGGCCATGTCGTAGAAGTGGGCAACCACGAAACCCTTCTGGAGCGCAAAGGCCGGTATTTCCAGTTGGTGGAAAGCCAGTCGCAGATAAACATCCTAGCCAACTAAGCCATGAGCCAAGAAGAAACGAAGGAAATCATTCCGAAGGACCGCACCGAAGAAGTGACCGATATCATCGAACGCATGCCCAACACCTTTGCCAAGCGCATCACGCTATTGGTCTGCTTTATTGTCGCACTGATCTTATTCTTTGGCTATGTTGTGAAGTACCCGGACATTGTGACAGGCGAAGTTTCGGTGTCGGCAGAGCTGGCTCCCCTGCAACTGGTGGCCGAACATAGTGGTCGACTTCGGATTAATGGCCTGCAATCGCAGGATAGCATTGTCGCCGGACAATTGCTGGCCTGGATTGATAACCCTGCCGAACCCCGGCTGGTGATGCAGATCAAAGCCTCTGTGCAAGATATCTCGTTACCTGTGGAAAATGCAAGCGAGCTGTACAGCCGGTTGCCCAAAAACCTCAATCTGGGCGACCTCACCATCCCCTACTCCTCTTTTCTTTCGGCTTTAAGACAACTGGCGGACTACCAGGAGCACCGCCTCTTCGACAAACAGGAACGAACGCTCGCTAAGGTTCTCGACGAGCAACAAACGGCATTGCAGACCCTACGGGAAAAGGAAGCTTTGAGCAGGAGCAATCTGGACATCTCCGACAAATTTATGGAAAGATACCGGGTGCTGCTGGAGAAAAAGGTTATCAGCCAGGCCGAATTTGACCAGGCCGTGGCCAGCCGTATCAATGCCGAGGACCAGGTGAAATCCTCGTTAAGGAACACAGGTTCTGTACGGCAGGAGATCAGCAATACCGAAAACTCCATCCAGCAGAACAGGATTACCAAGCAGGAAAAGGAACTACAGCTGGACCTCGAACTGCTCACTGCCTTTAACAACCTGATCGACAAGATCAACTTATGGGAGAAGCAGTATATGATATCCTCGCCCATTGACGGGCAGGCCCAGTTTATGAAATTTTGGACAGAGAACCAGTTTGTACAGGCAGGTGAGCCCATTTTCTCGATCGTGCCACAGGAAAACAACGTGATGGGGAAAGTCATGTTACCAATCAGTGGTGCAGGAAAAGTAAAGGTGGGACAGGAAGTAATCGTCAAATTAGCCGATTTTCCGTATATGGAATATGGCTATGTAAAGGCCGTTGTAGACAACATCTCCCTGGTGTCCAGCCAGGTCAGCATGGGCGATGGAAAAGCGATGGAGTCCTATCTCGTGACGGTTACCTTTCCGCGGGGATTGGTGACCAATTACGGCTCGACCTTGGCCTTTAAGTTCGAGACCAAGGGAACTGCCGAGATCATCACCAAAGACCGAAGGCTGATCGAACGCTTTTTCGACAACTTGAAATATATCCAGCACACCAATTAACGGCACCAGCGAACAGTAAGCCTCCCCCTCGGGGAGGTTTGGTGGGGATATCCAGCACAGCAATTGACGGCACCAGCTAACAGTAAGTCTCCCCCTCGGGGAGCTTTGGCGGGAAATATCTTCATTTTCGCAATTGCTTTTGTCCCGACCGTAATACACTTCAACAAAAACAAAAGTGCTTTGACAGCAACTGCAAATGCTTTTGTGACAAAAGCATTTGCTTTGTTCGTTTTTGCATATCACTTTGTTCCTAACAGACCTGAGGGACAAGAAACGCAACTGTGTTTATCGCAAATGCAGGTGTGTTTAAGGTAAACGCAAGCCTGTTTTCGAACAACTGTGTTGCATTTTAGACAAACACAACACAATTAGCAGCAAACACAACATACTAGTTGACAGACAGCATTGCGCTCCACTTCATGTATATTGCGTTTATGGACAACCCATATGTATTTGGGGGCCGGAAATAGTGGCTAACTGTCGTTGCGAATGCATATTCCATACGGGGACACATTGGGAGAATGTGTTTTATAGAGATATGAAATAAGAAGGTACAGTCAGGCGATCAGCGGATTCCGTTCTGTGCAATCCGTGTTGCATTTTGCACCGGTTCCCTTTCCTTTCAACACCCTTCCAATCTCTCTTTCAATCATGCGTTGAATATGATCCTACATTGTTATCCGGATATACGCGATGCAATCGTAGACACTTGCCTGAAACACCAAGAGCTTCTCGATCCTAATCTTAGCGTCTCGCTAGAACCTTTTCTCAACTCTTCTTATGAGGTGTCGTAGTGAGACACTACGACTAGTGAGAGAATAACAATAAGCAATGGCAAGCCCTCTCTGGACAGATTTGGTAGAGATTAAAAAAATTATGTAATTTTACCACCGGCATGAACAGTGAACATACACATATCCGACCTAATTTTTCAAAGCTTTTAAAAGCCAACGGCTTAAAAGTAACACCTCACAGATTGCGTGTTCTAAACGAGATAACGCAAAAAAGCGCAGCCATATCACAACCTGATCTGGAAAAAATATTGGGGAAAGACATTGATAGGGTGACACTGTACCGTATACTTTCGAGCTTTGAAGAGAAGGGAATCGTACACAAAATATTCGATCTTCACGGGACAGCAACCTATGCGATCTGTTCAGAAGCATGCTCCGAACATGACCATCACGATCAGCACATACACTTTATCTGTTCCCTCTGCAACAGCGTATACTGTTTGGATGAAATCAGCCTCCCCAGAATTCCACTACCTCCTAACTTTACGTTGCATTCGATCGCGCTAAATGCTGTCGGCCTATGCGAAAACTGTCAAAAATCGAAATAATTTCTTTACCCTAGTCTTCGAAGATTTATCATTTCGTAGGCATGCTACAGGTGTAATATTTTTGCTAAAAACACAATAATTATTTATACTAAAATTTTATTAAAAAAATTATAAAACACTTATAATAAAATAATTACAACATTTTAATAAACCATATATACATTTAAAATAATTTTAGCATAATCATCTTTTCCTTATCCTTTACCAGAAAACCCGTCCAACAGTACATAAACGCAATATTAAGTTTAACAAATTTTAGCATAAAACATTATAATAATCTTATAATCTTATTATTAAACAAACTAAAATAAATAAAAAGTACATAATTATATATCCTATAAAAAATTAATGCAAAACTTACTATAAACGTAACTTCCATTGAACATTTTTTACGTATCTTAGTTTATATATGATGAGCAACCAAAGCCACCTGCATCAAAGAAAAACAGGTAGCCCCTCCCCTTCCCCAAGGAAGACAGAATGGTGCTCAAGATTAAAGTTGAAATAGCAATATGAAACAAAAAAAAGAGAATCCTTATAAAGAAGCGCTGACACAACTTGTCGTTGACATCTTTGAAAAATCCGGCAACACACCACTCAACTACAAACAAGTCGCATCCAAATTAAACTTGACAGACACAGACGCTAAAGTAGCCATAGCCGACATCCTTTCCGACGAATCCAAATCCGGCAAGTTCCTGCAAACCGAACGCGGCAAGTTCAAACTTCGGCAACTGCAAGTATACATCACCGGAAAGGTCGACATGACGGCTGATGGTTCGGCCTATGTGATACCGGAAGACGAACTTGAAAACGACATTTTCATTGCACCGAGGAAACTGCGGCAAGCCCTGCACAACGACATTGTCAAGGTGCATGTATATGAACGACGCAAGGGCCGTAAAAGAGAAGGTGAAGTGGTGGAAGTTATCCAACGGGCCAAAACAGATTTTACCGGAACGATAGACATATCCCAGTCCTATGCATTCTTTCTTCCGGACGACCGGAAAATGCTTCACGATATCTTCATACCGCTGGATAATCTAAACGGTGCCAAAGATGGCCAAAAGGTGCTGGTGTCGATCGTGGAATGGCCGAAGAATGCGAAGAACCCTATCGGAAAGGTCAAGAACGTGCTGGGCAAAAAAGGCGAGAACAACACCGAGATGAACGCCATCTTAGCCGATTACGGCTTTCCACTGTCCTTTCCAAAAGAAGTAGAAGCCGAAGCCAATGCCATTCCCGAGCAAGTAAGCAAAGAGGATTTAAAAAACCGCAGGGATTTCAGACCCGTGACAACCTTTACCATCGATCCGGTGGATGCTAAGGATTTCGATGACGCCATCTCGTTCCAAAAACTGGACAATGGCAACTATGAGATCGGCGTGCATATTGCCGACGTATCACATTATGTAAAACCCGACACGCCTCTAGATAAGGAAGCTTTCCAACGAGGCACTTCGGTTTATCTCGTCGATAGGGTTATTCCGATGTTACCGGAACGGCTATCCAATGGCGTCTGCTCCTTGCGCCCCAATGAGGATAAGCTGTGCTTTTCTGCCGTTTTTGAAATCGACGAAAAAGCTAATGTCTTACAGCAGTGGTTTGGAAAGACCGTCATTAATTCCGACCGACGATTCACCTATGAAGAAGCACAGGAAATTATCGAACGCAAAAGCGGGGATTTTTCCGAAGAAATCCTCAAACTCAATGAACTGGCCCATATCCTTCGGGAGCGAAAGTTCAAGAACGGCGCGATCGCCTTTGAGACCGAAGAAGTAAAATTCCTTCTGGACGAAAAAGGCAAACCCCTTGGTGTATACACCAAAATCAGAAAAGATGCGCATAAACTGATCGAAGACTTCATGTTGCTTGCCAATAGAAAGGTAGCTGAATTCATCGGAAAACAAGGCCGAGGCAAGAATAAACTTACCTTTGTCTATCGTTTCCATGACACGCCTAACCCTGAAACACTTACGACGTTTTCACAGTTTGCCGCCCGATTTGGCCACAAGCTGTCCATCAAGACGGACAAGGAGACCGCCAAATCCCTTAATAATCTAATGAGCCGGATAGAAGGCAGCAAAGAGCAGAACCTACTGACATCCCTGGCGGTACGCTCCATGGCCAAGGCCATCTACACCACCAAGAAGACTAGCCACTATGGATTAGCCTTTGATTATTACACGCATTTCACCTCCCCCATCCGGCGCTATCCGGACGTGATGGTTCATCGTCTATTGGAGTTTTACCTGGAAGGAGGCAAAAAAATCAATGCCGAGCATTTCGAGAAAATGACAGAACATGCCTCCCAAATGGAGAAAAAAGCAGCAGAAGCCGAGCGCGCTTCCGTTAAATACAAGCAGGCCGAGTTTCTACAAGATCAAATTGGCGTGGAATATACCGGCATCGTATCGGGGGTTACCGAGTGGGGAATGTATGTAGAGATCGAGGAAAACAAATGCGAGGGCATGGTGCGTCTTCGTGATATTACCGATGATTTCTACACCTTGGATGAAAAAAACTACGCCATCATCGGTCAGCGCAAAAAGAAGAAGTATCAATTGGGAGACGAAGTACAAATCAAGGTGAAAAAAGTAGATTTGGAAAAGAGACAGATTGATTTCACGTTATTGGGTTGACGACTTCACAACCGGTGCAAGTGACGCTTTGCGTATCCTCGGCAAACAAGTGCGAAGCGCTTTGTTGTTCCCATCTATATTGTCATCCTGAACACCTGTCTGCGGTACCTCCCCCTCCCTCTTCACATGACCACCGCACTCCCCCTCTTTGAGGGGGATAGAAAAAATTTGATACCAACGCTTTAAAAATTAGAAAGGTTAATACGTCTACATATCCCCCTTTGGAGAGCCTGCTCCGATTTATCGGAGGGGTAAGGAGGAGGATTGAGGCCCTAACTTGACGCCTACGCGAAAATTTTCGGGACAGGCTCTCGGCACAAATGAAAGCTTTTATGTTAGAAGAAAATCACTCTTAGCTCAAAATACGGTTGATTCGAGGCACAAGTCAGCTACTTTTTCCGGCCCGTTGCGTCCATAATATCCCAAACAGGCTCAGCACCATGATGACCGCCGCGACCACGAGGGATTGATTGGTAGCCGGAATATACACACGAGTTAAACCTCCAATGCCCTGAATAGCCAAAATCAGTTCATTCAGCAAAACACCTACAACTAGTCCGACCAAACAGCGCTGTGTCCATTTTCCCAAAAGCAACACTTGCATTTGAAAGGCCAAGCCCAATAAAAAGAGAGAAATGATAACGAGCAGTACCAAATGCAAATAAGCCACTACAATCGGACGATAACCGTATACCAATTGGCTGAGTGACGGGATAACGGATACGCTCTGCAGCACTAGTTTTAGAAAAACAGCCAGCATGACACCGCTCCAGAGGATTTTCACATACGGATGGAGAGATAAGGAAATATGCTGCTTAAAAAAACGGAGAATTTTCGTTATGTAGATAATCCACACACTAAACTGCAGGAGAACGGTAACCACAACCACTACATAAAGCCATTGGGGGAACGCTTTCCACCATAATACCGATAAGAAATAGGCCGGTACAATGCAGGAGGCGAAAAGCCAGAAGATACCCTTGCCACAAGGAACAACCATTGTTTTATGGTACAGCCAATAATGCAACAATCCCATACAAGCGAAAAAGAACCAACCGTTATATTGAAAATGGAGATAGAAATAGACAGATGCCAGTTGCTTGAGCGGTTCCAACTGATGGGATGCCATTAGGTAAACCAAGGAGAATGTCCCCAAAGAAGACAATACCGCAAAAATCAAGGCTGCTTTAAACCAGTACTGCAATACTTTGGGCAATGCTGACCGAGAGAGATCGCGCCAACAACAGCCGGCAAATACATAGGATACGATTAAAGTAATCGTCGAGAGAATGATGGAATACACCCCATATCCCTGCATGGTAAAACTGATCAACATGCCGAAAGAAGCCAACAAGTTTGCTCCAATAATCCATTGGTAACGTCGAGGAAAAACATCCTTGGCGCGAAGGCCCAATACGGCCATGATGATAAAAACCATCAATGTGTGGGATACCCAGCCCGAAAAGGCAAAATGCGAATGCGCATGCATTAAGTTTTTTTGGTTTGCCCAAGCCATAGGGACAATGGCTTTCAAACGCATCAACAGACCAAATGAGGCCACCAGCAAAAAATTAGCCACCGCTAGGATAATCCAATGCCGAATACTACATCTCCGTACAAAATTCATCATTGCTTATAACATTAACGGTCTTTTCAAACGAGCTTTATGCTTGTGCCCATAAACAGCGCTTCATATACCATCTGAAGGGATGAACACTTTACCTTTCACGATGCTTATCCGATCCTCTTTTTCCATATTCTTAATCGTACGGATAATGGTTTCGACCCGCAGCCCGGTCATATTCGCCAACTGCTGCCGTGTCAACATCAAACGGTTACATTCTTGACAAACCAGCTTACCTTCTTGGTTCAGATGTTGAATCAAGTTCGTTAGAATGGCTTCGGGGTTGTGCTGGCTCAAAAGACCCGTCAGCATAAATTTAAACCGCAAGTCGTTGACCAACGATTTGGTAAAAGTTAAGTGCAGATCGGGATAATCCAGCAATAACTGCTGAAAAGAATCCGCACACAAGCGCAATAACGTACATGGGATATCTGCAACTGCACTAGCGGCATATGTGCCATCGTCAAACAAAGGCAAAGTACCAAAAAGCTCTCCCGGTTCCACAATCTTATGGAGCACTTCCCGTCCGTCATCCAACAAGTTGGACCAACGAACCTTCCCGTCAACAAGTTGATAATAAAATATAGCAGGCGTTCCTTCCGTGAAAATCATTTCACCGGGATGGACCTTTCGGTAAGAAGCACCACGCGCCAAAAGCAAATCGATAGGGATCATAAGCACAAACTTTTCATCGTTTAAAACCGCTACTACGAAGGTACTAAGCTATTTGCACAAGCTAACTGACATCCATCACGACAAGAAGTGACAAGAATCAATATTGGGAACAAAACGCTAAAAATCAAACCATTATGCATCTAATTTGTTCACATTATAGATACACATCGATGTTTTATGATTACACGCATAAAATCAGCCCTGTATGAGGGGGTAAATTTGTAACAAAAGGAATACGACAACAACATTAAAAAAACAGAAGAGTTATGAAAAAGTTAATTGTAATCTTGGGCATTGGCATCGTGTTATACGCATGCTCGTCCAACAACAATAACCAACAGACAACCGGCGAGAAAACAAGCACCTCGACAAGCGATTATGACCCAAAACGTGGCGAAGGTCAGTATGATCAAGTGGAACTTGGTGATAAGCTGGACGCAGCAATGGCAAAAGAAGGGGAAACCATTGCCAACCTAAAGTGCGCCAGTTGCCATAAATATACAGATGAACGGCTAGTAGGTCCGGGATGGAGTGGCGTAACGACAAAGCATAAACCTGAATGGATCATGAACTTCATCACAAACCCCGACCCGATGATCGACAAGGATCCAGAACTACAGGCGCAGCTGGAGTTATGTTTAGTGCGTATGCCTAACCAAAACCTAACCGGTGACGATGCCCGTAAAATACTGGAATTCATGCGTCAAAATGACGGTGTTAAATAGTAAATAACAATATCTTTTACCTCATACAATTTAAATCATGAAACTAAAGAAGTATCTATTATTCGGCCTTGCTGCAGCGACAATGTCTTCTTCTTTCCAGGCTTGTAAGCCCAAAGGAGCAGGCAGCGCAGTAGCAGGTAATGCCGCACAACGAACCTACATTCCGCCCGGGCAGTATGACGAGTTCTACAATTTCGTATCAGGGGGCTTCAGTGGCCAGATGAGTGTCTATGGCCTACCAAGCGGTCGTTTGTTCCGTGTCATCCCCGTCTTTTCGGTAGATCCTGAAAAAGGCTGGGGCTTTAGCGAAGAAACCAAGCCTATGTTACAAACATCGCATGGCTTCGTCCCATGGGACGACCTTCACCACATCGAGGCCTCGTTTACCGATGGTATGCCCGATGGCAAATGGATGTTCGCCAACTCCAACAACACACCTCGTTTGGCAAGGATCAACCTACAAACTTTCCGTACCGATGAAATACTCGAGATTCCCAATACGGGTGGTAACCACTGTTCACCGTTTACCACGGAAAACTCGGAATATGTCATCGCTGCCACACGTTTTAGCGTACCTCCTGATGGACCTGAAAGCGATGTGCCAATCAGTTCCTACAAAGAGAATTTTAAAGGGCATGTCAGTTTTGTAAGTGTAGACAAGGAAACTGGCGAGTTTGATATTGCCTTTCAATTGAAGACACCGGGCGTAAACTTTGACCTATCAAGTGCTGGCAAAGGTGTATCCAACGGTTGGCTCTTTATGAGTTGCTACAACTCCGAGCAAGCCCATACCCTGCTGGAAGTAAATGCTTCGAAAAATGATAAAGATTTTATCATGGCCATCAACTGGAAGAAGGCCGAAGAGTATTTCAAAGCCGGAAAAGGCAAGAAACAAACCAACGTACGCTACGCCCACAACAAATGGGATGAGCATACCCATTCAGCTACCCATGAAATCAAAACCGAGGTCACCGTATTAGACGTTACAGAATTTGAAGATCTGGTATACCTGATTCCTTGTCCGAAATCGCCACACGGCACAGACGTTAGCCCTACCGGTGAATACATCGTGGGCAGTGGTAAATTAGCCGCATTGATTCCGGTATTCAGTTTTGAGAAACTCCAAAAAGCCATTGCCAACAAAGATTTTGAAGGAGAACGCTATGATGGAGTTCCCGTGATAAAGTATGAATCCGCTTTGCATGGCGAGGTCGAAAAGCCAGGATTAGGACCATTGCACACTGAATTTGACGACAAAGGGAATGCCTATACGTCTTTCTTCGTCTCTTCAGAAGTTGTAAAATGGAATATCAAGACGTTGGAAATCTTAGACAGACAACCAACCTATTATTCTGTTGGCCACTTGATGGTAGCGGGCGGAAACTCTAAAAAACCTTATGGTAAATATCTAGTAGCTTACAACAAAATTACCAAGGATCGTTTTCTTCCTACAGGTCCTGAGCTTTGCCACAGTGCGCAATTATTCGATATCAGCGGGGATAAAATGGAGCTATTGCTAGATTTCCCTACCATCGGCGAACCCCACTATGCACAGGCTTTACCTGCAGATCTGATTATGGGCAAATCCTTGCAGATTTACGACATTAACGCCAACAAACACCCGTATAAAACAAACGGCGAACAAGATGCCAAAGTCGTACGGGAAGGCAATATCGTTCGCGTGTATATGACCACCATTCGATCGCACATTACACCTGATGTCATCGAAGGTATACAGCTTGGAGACGAAGTGTATTTCCATGTCACCAACCTGGAGCAAGATTGGGATATGCCTCACGGATTTGCAGTGAAAGGCGCAAACAATTCCGAATTGTTGATCATGCCGGGTGAAACCACTACCCTGAAATGGGTTCCGGATCGTGTCGGTATTTTCCCATTCTATTGTACGGATTTCTGTTCGGCACTGCACCAGGAAATGTCCGGCTATGTACGGGTATCACCCAAGGGAAGCAATGTCCCCATTACCTCCTATACCGGAGAATAATAATGCAATCAGTACATTAAATTAAACACAAATAAAGTGAAAAACTCAAAGTCTATAACCCCAGCAAGCCGTATCATACTCATGCTATGTAGTATAACATTATTAGCGGTGATTTTCCTTCCTATCTGGCGTATCGAGCTCGACGCAGCACAATATCCAGAAGGATTGGTATTACAAATCTACAGCAATAAACTTGCGGGGCAAGTGGATATCATCAACGGGTTAAATCACTACATCGGCATGAAGGTCCTTCATGCCGATGATTTCATCGAATTTACAGTATTGCCATATATCATCGGTTTTTTTGTGCTGGCCTTTTTAGGAGTAGCGTTAAGTGGCAAACGAACGCTTGTCTATGCTTTGTTTGGCGCTTTCCTATTGTTTGGAATAGTTGCCATGGTGGATTTTTACATATGGGAATACAACTACGGACATAATCTTGATCCCAATGCCCCTATTAAGGTGCCAGGAATGGCCTATCAGCCTCCGCTTATCGGATATAAGCAATTGCTCAATTTCGGAGCTTTCTCCGTTCCCGATATCGGTGGATGGCTTTTCGTCACAGTTGGCTTACTTTTAGCCTATTGTGTGTTTCGGGAATGGTCCATCAAAAAGAAATCAAAAAGTAGCGCTATTATATGAAAAAAAACACATTATTTCTGGGCAGGCTGAGTATTATCACTTTACTTTTTATGAGTTTGCTGTCTTGCTCCGGACAGGCCGGCCCCAAACCCATTAAATATGGCAAGGATCAATGCGTGTATTGCAAGATGACCATTAGCGATGCCCGCTTTGGAACACAATTAGTGACCAAAAAGGGTCGTGCCTACAACTTCGATGATGTACAATGCATGATCGCCTTTGTCAAAGAAAGCCAAGTCGAGAAGGCAGAAGTCGCCACTTTCTATCTTCCCGACTACAACAGCCAAAAACTGATGGTTGCCGAGAAGATGTTTTACCTAAAAAGTGAAGGGCTAAAAAGTCCCATGCGTGGCGACATTGCGGCCTTTGTGGATAAAGCGGCTTTAGAGAAGACACAAAAAGAACTCGGTGGCACACAGATGACATGGGATGAACTTTGGAAGTAGCACCCAAGGGTGTCCGGAATAAAACAACAACGATAAGAACAATCTTCTTCTAAGCCAAGGCGTTAAAATGATATAAAAGCCTTCATTTGTCATGTCGACAATAGGAGACATCTATTACGGAGGTTATAGATTCCTCCTATCGTCGGAATGACAAAAAACGCAATGTACCATGCTTTGGGGTCTATCAATTAGGAGAAAATCTCCATAAAACCCTTCAGTTAGTGCATATGGAATAATCGAGAACGGATCTTCCGAGCATCGGGATAAAGGAAACGACATACATGAAAAATTTTCTATTATATATATTGAATGTTTGTTTATTGATGGTAGTGGACACGGTGAGTGCCACTACCATTCATGTAAGTAAACAGCAAGCTATTTCATCCATTACACAGGCCCTTAGCATGGCCAAATATGGGGACACTATCCTCGTACACGGGGGCGTTTACCAAGAAGGAAATATCAGCATAGAGAAATCCATTGTTCTAATTGGCGAAGGAAATCCTGTTATTGACGGACAACAAAAGCATGAGCCTATCTCTATACGGACATCTGGCGTGACGGTAAAGGGTTTTACGGTCAAAAACTCCGGACATTCTTCGATGATGGATATTGCAGGTATTAAAGTATACAATACAAAAAACATTACCATAACCGATAACATCCTCGACAACAACTTTTTTGGCATATACTTGCAAAATGTTAAAAACTGCCATATCGAAAACAACCAGCTACAAGCTTACGGTGAGAAAGAGCAATTTATTGGAAATGGTATCCATGCGTGGAAGAGCGATAGCGTTACGGTCCTCGGAAACAAAATCACAGGTCATCGCGACGGCATTTATTTGGAATTTGTGACCCACACGCAGGTGACCGACAATCACGCTAAAGACAACCTTCGATACGGGCTACACTTTATGTTTTCGCACGACAACGAATACTTCTACAATACATTTACGTCCAATGGTGCCGGTGTAGCCGTCATGTACACCCATCGTGTACGGATGGAATATAATGTATTCGAGGAAAACTGGGGGGATGCGGCGTATGGCCTGTTGCTAAAAGATATTACCGATAGCCATATCCAACACAATACCTTTGTCAAAAACACCACCGCCATCTTCATGGAAGGCAGCAATAGGGTGCAAATACAAAACAACTCCTTCCAGAACAATGGTTGGGCTATCAAGATTTTCACCAGTTGCATGAACAACACCCTGACACAAAATAATTTTATCCAAAACACATTTGACATCGCTACAAATGGTGGCAAAATGACCAATACATTTGAAGGCAATTATTGGGATAAATACGAAGGTTACGACCTTGATAAAGATGGCATCGGCGATGTGCCATACCGCCCTGTCAGCCTTTTCTCCATGTTGGTAGAACGCTATCCCATGGCCATGATCCTCTTCCGCAGTTTTATGGTGACTTTATTTGACCGCACAGAACGTATTATCCCTAGCCTTACACCCGAAAATCTCAAAGACGATAAACCCTTAACAAAACCATTACCCCATGATTCGGATAGAACAGTTGCATAAAAAATTTGGTAAATTCGAGGCCCTAAAAGATATCAACCTAACATTGGAGGGCGGACAATGCATCGCATTGATTGGCCCTAATGGGAGTGGCAAAACAACATTGATCAAATCCATCCTCGGAATGGTAGTACCCTCTGCCGGCGACATCTATTTCCAAGATAAAAACATACGCCAAGAGTGGATGTACCGCAACCAAATCGGGTACATGCCACAGATTGGGCAATATCCGGAGAATATGCGTATCGGTCAGGTCTTTGACATGATGAAAGATATACGCAAAATGCCTGAAGATCAACTCGACATGGAGCTTTACGAGAAATTCGGCTTGGCAAACATGCTCGACAAGCGCATGGGCACCCTTTCGGGTGGGACCCGTCAAAAAGTAAGTGCCTGTCTCACGTTTTTATTTCAGCCCCAAGCCTTGATTCTGGACGAACCAACCGCCGGCTTGGATCCCGTATCGACGGAAGTGCTCAAGGAAAAAATCATCAAAGAAAAGCAACAGAATAAGCTTATTATGATCACCTCCCATGTACTCAGCGATTTGGATGATTTGGTCTCCCAAGTGGTGTATATGCAGGAAGGACAGCTTATCTTTCATAAATCGCTCCTGGCTTTAAAAGTCGAGACCGGTACAGACAAACTTTCCAAGGCCATTGCCTATGTCATGTCCAACAAACAACCCCATCAAAAAGAGCCGGTATATGAACAATAAAATCATCAAATATGTCCTCACGGACCTTCTCCGAAACCGCACGATATTACTGTATACATGCGTGCTTTTGGTGCTTTCTGTCAGCGTTTTTATGATGGAAGACAATCCCGAAAAAGGCATTGCCAGCCTACTCAATATCGTGTTGTTTGTTGTTCCCTTAGTAAGTATCGTTTTCTCTACGATTTATTTATACAACAGTGCAGAGTTTATCGCCTTGCTGGTGAGTCAGCCCCTGCAAAGGCAACGTATTTGGCTCAGTATATTCTTAGGCTTAGCCACCGCAATGACGACTGCATTCTTCGTAGGCGTAGGTATTCCCACCTTTATCTACGCATACAGTCTTTCGGGGATGACACTAATCGGTGGCGGACTGCTCCTATCGGTTATTTTTGTATCCATCGCCATGTGGACCGCCGTTCGCGTGCGTGACAAATCAAAAGGAATCGGGCTAGCTATCATCCTCTGGTTATATTTTGCGTTGCTATTCGATGCCATGTTGCTGTTCCTGCTTTTTCAGTTTGCAGACTATCCTATTGAAAACATTATGATTGGCGTGTCTATGCTCAACCCTGTTGACATTAGCCGTATCCTCATCCTACTGGAAATAGATTTATCAGCAATGATGGGCTACACAGGAGCCATCTTTCGAGACTTCTTTGGCACAGGTGGCGGGATGCTCATCACCGCAGTGGTGATGCTGCTGTGGGCGACTTTGCCCTTAGGATTTTCAACACGATATTTCAAACGGAAAGATTTGTAGTATCAAAACCATGTTGGCTCCGTATTTTGTGTACACCATACGGCCAGCACTACATAAAACACTTGGTAATTAGGTTAGTTCATTGTAATAGACTCCTCCTATCTTTGACACCATTTTGACAACTTTCCTCCGTATTATGACTTTACGCATAAAACACGCGAGAGCAGACGTTTAAATTTGTCTCATAGCAAACAAGGAAGGTTGGCTAGACACATATTTTCATTCGGTAACTCTAAACATTAATGTCATGATAAAAACACCTATACTTGATGTGACAAAAATCGAACCTCGATTAAAACATCCAACCATTTTTGAACATTTCGACGCGCTGGAACAAGGCGAATCGTTCACCATTCTAAACGATCACGACCCTCGCCCTCTATACTATCAATTGTTAGGCGAAAGGGGCAATTTTTTCACTTGGGAATACCTGGAAAACGGCCCGGAATGGTGGCGCGTACATATCGCCAAACCATCATCCGATGATAAAGAAGAAACAGTCGGCGAAATTGCAGCTTCAGACATGCGCAAAGCTGAAGTCTTCAAAAAATTAGGCATCGATTTCTGTTGCGGTGGCAAGAAAACCCTAAAAGAGGCTGCGGCATCCGTGGGCATCAGTGATCAAAAGCTCAAAGAACATTTGGCTGAAGCTGATCAGGTTACCGTAGCGTCGCCCACGTTGGATTTTAACAGCTGGGACATTGCCTTTCTGGCCGATTATATCAAGAACATACACCATCGCTATGTCCGCGAATTTGGCCCTATCATCGAACAATTGGCAGACAAAGTCGCTTTGCGCCACGGCATCGATAGTCCCCAACTGATTGTACTGGCACAGAATCTCCATCCCTTTATGGCCGAGCTATATGCCCACGTCGACAAGGAAGAGGAGCAATTATTCCCGTTGACCAAAGATTTTTCTTCACTTGACAAGCAACAGGTCAGCGATATCATCGATTACCTGCGAAAAGAGCATGAAGATGCCGGGGAAGAGCTTGTCCGCTTTAGACAAATCACGAAAGATTATGAACTTCCGGCCCACGCGTGTAATTCCTACACGTACTTGTTTGAGCGTCTCCAGGCATTTGAAGCTGATCTGTTGCAACATGTGCACCTGGAAAACAATATTCTGTTTCCAAAAATCATCAAAGCATATCGCGAGAAATTTGAATAATCATGAAAATTACGCCACACACAAAAATATCTGAGCTTATTAAGGCTAACAGCCAAAGTGTGGAGGCCATAGCCTCCCTATCCAAGACGTTCGAAAAATTGAAGAATCCCTTTTTGCGAAAAATATTGGCACCGAGGGTAACGATTACCGAAGCGACAAAAATAGGGGGTTGTACGCTGTCGGATTTTAAACGTGTGCTGGAACCGTTGGGATTTTCGTTGCTACTAGTCGAAAATGAAGGCCTTATGCACAACCGGGCCGAAGCTCCTGTTAGCAGGCCGGCTTGGTTGCGCGATAAGGTTTCCCATGTAACCCTGGATGTCAGAAAGACCATAGAAGATGGCCACGATCCACTGAAGGAAATCGTACAGGTCTATCATCAGTTGCCCGCCGGACAAATCCTATGCATCGTTAATTCCTTCATCCCCTATCCCCTGCTAAAACTGTTGGAAAACAAAGGAGCCAAGACATTTGTCGCGACCGTTAGCGAACAAGAATACCACAGTTACTTTTTAAAAGACAAACCGTCCGAAATGTCTTCCACTGGACATCAGATTTCGGCAATTGGCTTATCAGAGCTACAAGCGACGCTCGATAGTTATGATGACGATGACATTATTCGCTTGGACGTAAGAGGATTGCCCATGCCACAGCCAATGGAAACCATCTTGCATGCGCTCGCCTCCCTAAGACAAGGGCAAATACTCTATATACGGCACAAACGCGTTCCGTTGCATTTACTCGAAGAAATGGAAGAATATCGGCATGCGGTATCCCTTTGCGAGGTAGCCGAAGGCGATATCCGCCTGCTGATCCATCTCCCACAATAACACAAAACCACTCGAAATGGCAGATATCTTCACCAACAAAGCCCCGAAAGAAATCGCTGTCATACCGTTTTATGCGACAGCTGCGATTTTCTTCCTCGTGCTCAGCGTCTTACTTTGCATAGCTGCCCCCGATCTCACGGGACACTACTTTCATCCACATATCCTCGCTATCGTCCATGCCGCCGCATTGGGTTGGGCCACCATGATCATTTTGGGAGCTGCCTATCAACTGTTACCGGTCATCTGCGAACGCGAGCTTTTCAGCACGCGAATGGCCTTTCTCTCTTATATGTTGCTTACCATAGGTACTTGTCTTTTGGTATGGTGCTTTTGGCACTTTGACACAGGAAAATTGCTGATTGCTGGAGGAACGTGTATCGCCTTGGCCAGCTATCTCTACGCTTTCAATATCTACAGAACGGCCAGCGATTCAAGCACCTCACAAATCCATCAGCATTTTTTGCTCATTTCTGCTTTTTGGCTTTGCTTTACCACGGCGGTTGGCCTGCTTTTAGCCATTAACCTCAATTACACATTCATTCCCCGAAACCACCTGGACATGCTCAAACTCCATGCTCACGCCGGAATTGCCGGTTGGTTTCTGCAACTGATTTGCGGTGTCGGGGCAAAGCTGATTCCTATGTTCTTATTGGGCAAATCCAAAAAGGATTGGTTGCTGTATGCTTCCTTGATCTTGCAAAACCTGGGGCTCATACTCTTTCTTGTAGACGGCTATTTCAATCCCATAGGCCTGAAAATGTCCATCTATGCCCTATTGGTGGCGCTCGGCACAGGCTGTTGGTTGCTGTACATTGCGGATGCCTATAAGCACCGCCTGCGTAAAAAAGTAGATGTCTTCATGCGATACACAGCCTTTTCAGCACTGTTTCAAATCCTTGCCTTCGGGCTGATACCGATCATACTCATCAACAAAAGTACCCAATGGACGGCCTTATATGGCACCTTGATCTTCCTGGGCTGGATTACGGGCATCATTTTGGGAAAGACGTTCAAGACACTGCCTTTTATTGTCTGGAACAATCGTTACAAAAACTTACACGGAAAGGCCAAAATCCCTATGCCTAAACAACTGTACAGCGAGAATATTGTCCGCTATCAATACTATGGTTATTTAGGTACGCTTATCTTGATGTGTGCAGGCATTATTTGGAACCAAGGACCTATCATCCAAGTTGCCACGGCCTCATGGATTATTGTGGCGCTTTTCTATGGTTACAATGTTTTTCGTATCATTTTCCACAAAACCACTATCGAACATGGACATATCCCTCTCTGACGAATTTGCACAAGAAAAGTTGCGGGCCAGCTATGCGCTGATGCAGGTTTTGGATCCTGAGTTGCAAGTTAACATCATCGACCTGGGTTTGGTTTATGAAATCCATTTTAACAAGCCGCAAACAGTAAGCGTCAAAATGACTTTGTCTACACGGCATTGCCCCATGGGCGATGCTATTCAACAAGGTGTCGTACATGCTTTGCAACAGGCATTTCCCAATTATGATGTAGACATTGAGCTGGTGTGGGAACCCGAGTGGAACTTTGACAAGATCAGCGAAGCGGGCAAGGAACAATTGGGGTTGCTATAAGTCGGATGCAATACCTTGCGTCTTTACTTAAACATTAACCCTACCGACAATGCGAAATGCTGATGCTGAAAGTCTTTCCGGAAATAGTTTTTTGTCAGCTGTTGATAGCCATATGCCAAAGACACTGTAAAATTCGTGAATTTCGGGCTTTCTATCAGATAGAAAAAACCTCCTTTAAAAAGGAATCCCCTATCATATTGTTGGCTGATGGCCGGTGCATATCCTGCATTGGCTAAGACACCGATATGGCCATTTTCCCCTATCAGTCCGAAGGGCAATCGACCATCCACAAAGAGCGGAAAAAGATTATAGTCGTATTTCCATGTCTGTTGTTCAGGTTCATGCGGATCATTGGTACGATAATCGCCCTTAAACATCTCATTCCCCAAACCAAAACCTAAATAGGCACGATCATTAAAATTCTTCCCAAAGATAAAATGCGCGGCAAAACCACTGAAGGCGCCTTTGTAGCCCTCGTTGGCAAAGCCAAGATTCGCACCAGCCTGAATAATGGAATACGAACGTTGGGCATTAGCCACGGAACACATTCCCACTGCCCATAAGAGCAACATATAACCTTTTATTCTCATCTGTATTTAATTCAAGATTCTAAAAATCAATTCACGCAAGATATCACCGTTTTCGGTGAAAGGCCCTACATTTAGGCCTTTGGTCTTCAAGTCATAATCGCTCAACTGATGAATGATGTCAAAAGTTTTCCTGCGGTTGAAATTACGGGCAGCCATTTCATATTCTTTTAGAAAAAAAGCGTGTACACCCAATTGCTTAGAAGCTACTTGAGGAGATTTATCCGGTAAATAATGGTATTTCAATACTTTTGTAAAATAGGTCGCCAAGTTTCCCATAACCAAGGGTAGCGGATTGGATTTCGGGTTGGCCGCAAAATAATCCACAATCTGTATCGCTTTGACAGCATTGCGCTTGGCTAGGGCAGATTGCAATTCGAAAACATTAAAATCCTTGCTGATACCGATCTGCTGTTCAATGTGCAACGGCTGGATTTCCTGTTCTTTCGGTACATTTAAAATCAATTTTTCTATTTCGTTGGCAATCTTAGAAAGGTCGGTGCCCAAGTAATCGGCCATCATGGCTGCTGCTTGCGGATGAATGGAACGGCCCAATGTCCGAAACTGCTCCAATATCCACTCACCTACTTTATTTTCATATAATTTTGCCGATTCGATGGCTACGCCGATTTTCTCGATGGCCTTATATAGTTTTTTGCGTTTATCAAACTTGCCGTATTTAAAGGCCAATACAAGAATGGTGGTAGGTGTCAGATTTTCTACATACTTCAGCAACACTTCTTCCTCTGCCTTCCATTTCAGTTCCTGCGCTTCTTTCACGATAATGACCTGATAATCGCTCATCATCGGGTAGCGTTTTGCCGCATT
>JBEBRE010000048.1:0-20642 GCA_040394995.1 Sphingobacterium wenxiniae | reverse complement strand
AATTCATTTTTATATTATGCGCAATTAAATTGCATATAAAAATGAATTTATTTAGGTTTGTTAGTATAAAAACAGAACACCAAACATGTCATCGATTCTTATTAAATCTGTCCATATCATTAACGAAGGTAAAACCACTTATGGAGACGTCTATATTAAAGATGGTCGCATTGAACGGATAGCGGATAGTATCGATTGTGGGGCAGATAAGGTTATTGATGCGACAGGCTTGCACCTTTTGCCCGGATTAATTGATGATCAAGTGCATTTTCGCGAACCTGGACTGACATACAAAGCGGATATTTGGCACGAAAGCCGGGCAGCAGTAGCCGGAGGAACGACTTCCTTTATGGAAATGCCGAATACGGTGCCAAACACCCTCACACAAAAGTTGTTGCAGGATAAATTTGATATCGCAGCCGAAAAATCATTAGCCAATTATTCGTTCTACATGGGTGCTGCCAATGACAACATTGGCGAAGTGCTGAAAACCAATCCAAGGGATGTGTGCGGTATCAAGATATTTATGGGCTCGTCTACCGGTAATATGTTAGTGGATAATGAGGATACCCTGGAAAAAATATTTAGTCAGGCACCGACCCTTATTGCGGTACACTGCGAAGATGAGGCGACGATTCGCCAGAATACGGCACAGTTCAAAAATCAATACGGCGAAGAGAATCTTCAACCCTATATGCATCCTTTAATACGCTCGGAAGAAGCTTGTTATCTATCCTCATCTAAAGCAGTTGAATTAGCGGAAAGGCATCAAACGCGTTTGCATATCCTGCACATTTCCACGGCTAAAGAAACGCAGTTATTCTCGAACAAAAAACCTCTTGGCGAAAAAAGAATTACCGCGGAGGCTTGTGTGCATCATTTGTGGTTCTCTGACCAAGATTATGCCTCTAAAGGTAATTTCATCAAATGGAATCCCGCGGTGAAAACAGAAAATGACCGATCGGAAATATTGAAAGCTGTTTTGGATGGACGAATTGATGTGATCGCGACGGACCATGCACCGCATACTATCGAAGAAAAATCAAAACCGTATGTACAAGCCCCTTCGGGAGGACCATTGGTACAGCACGCCTTACAGGCTTTGCTGGACATGGTGAAACAGCAAAAACTGACGCTAGAGCAACTGGTACAGAAAACCGCCCACAATACGGCTGTATTATTCCAAATTGAAAATCGTGGATTCATACGTGAAGGATATTGGGCTGATTTGGTATTGGTGGATCTGCAAAAACCATATACCGTTTCAAAAGATAATATCATCAGCAAGTGCGGTTGGTCGCCTTTTGAAGGGCATTCTTTCTCTTCCACTATTGCACATACTATCGTGTCAGGAAATTTGGTTTATAGCGAGGGGAAAATTCTGGAGTCGGGAACAGGTCACCGCTTACTATTCAATCGTTAAAAAATTATGAATAAACGTGATTTTCTGAAAATGTTTGGGCTTGGTGTAGCTTCGTTATCAGTGGAGAAAGCTTTTTCTAAGCCGAACATAACGCAAATCATACCTCCGGTATTAAAGCCGGAACGGCTAAAGAAGGGTGACACCATCGGATTGATAACGCCTGCAGGGCCGTTGAATGACATGGATCACATAGCACAAAGTCGGGAATTGCTACAGGCATTAGGTTTTAAGGTGAAAGAAGGAAAGCATATCCGCACACGTTATGGACACCTAGCCGGTACGGATGAAGAACGTCTGGACGATTTGCATGCTATGTTTGCCGATCCTGAAGTTAAAGGTATGCTGTGCATCCGAGGGGGAAATGGCGCCTCCCGATTACTGGACAGAGTGGATTACGATCTTATTCGTCGCCATCCCAAGGTGCTGTTGGGCTATAGTGATATTACGGCTTTGTTATTGGCCTTCCATGCCAAAACAGGTTTGGTCGGTTTCCATGGATCGGTAGGAAACAGTACGTGGAGCAATAGCTTGGCGAGAGCTTTTGAAGAACAGTTTTTTGAAAACAAATTACAGCAATTCCGAAATCCGGAAGATAAGAGTGATACGATTATTCCATACAATAACCGTATCACGACTATACATCCCGGTGCAGCAGAAGGTAAACTGCTTGGGGGAAATTTTACACTGGTCACTGGTTTATGCGGTTCGCCCTATCTACCGGACTTTAAAGATGCCATTTTGTTCTTGGAAGATATTAATGAAAACATGTCCCGTTTGGATCGTATGTTCTGTCAATTAAAAAATTCAGGCATATTATCTTCTATTAAGGGCTTTGTTTTCGGGCATTGTACCGATTGTAAACCCATTGCCGACGAATATACCTCCTTGACACTGTATCAAATGCTTGAAGACTATATCAAGCCTTTGGGTATTCCGGCTTATTCAGGTGCACGCATCGGACATATCAGGGATCAATTTATACTTCCAATAGGCGTAAGTGTACGCATGGATGCTGACAAAGGAACAATAGAATTGCTGGAAACAGCGTTATCCTAATATGATGAACAGAAACCTAAGTCTTTTATTTCTTATGTGGGCCATGTTGCAATCTTGCCAAAACCTTTCCCAAGGGAACAGCGATTATTCCAATACGATGACACTAGATACTACACAGTACAATGCATTGCACGATACCTATAAAGAATCGGCATTGTTCCATCGCCGTTTTAAGCATAGCGATATCGATTCATTGATTCGGGTGCATCAAGAAAGGGGAACGCTGTCTATCCAAGAAATCGGTAAGTCAGTAGAAAGCCGATCGATTTATAAACTGCAATTCGGCACAGGGGAAAAGAAGGTGATGCTGTGGTCGCAAATGCATGGCGATGAACCTACCGCCACCATGGCTTTATTTGACCTGTTTAATTTTATCGAAGGAAGGGATGATGGTTATGATAGTGTGCGACACTTACTCAAAGAAAGGCTCACGCTACATTTTATTCCTATGCTCAATCCTGATGGGGCGGAGCGCTATGCGAGACGTAACGCACAACATATCGATTTAAACCGGGATGCCCGTGACGGACAGACGGTTGAAGGAGCATTGCTTCGCAAAATGGCAAAGGAAATACAGCCCGGCTATGGATTCAACCTGCATGATCAAAATATCTACTACAACGTACCGGACACTAAAAATCCGGTAACCATATCGTTGTTGGCACCGGCTTATAATTATGCCCGTGAAACCAACGAAGTGCGTAAAGGTGCGATGCAACTGATTGTTGGCATGAACCATATCCTGCAACAATACGTGCCGGATGCCGTGGCTAAATACGATGATACATATACCCCACGAGGGTTTGGGGACAATTTTCAAAGTTGGGGAGCCAGTACAGTACTCATTGAATCGGGAGGCAAAAAAGGCGATCCGGAAAAGCAGGAAATCCGTAAACTGAACTTTATTATCATTCTGAATGCGCTATTGGAAATCGCTCAAGGATCTTACAAACAATACGATTTTCAGGATTATGAGAAGATACCTTTCAATGCTTCACAGTTGCACGATGTTGTGGTTCGAAATGTGGATTTGGGTAATGATTCGGTACCTTTAAAAACGGATATTGCTATACGAAGAGGTGAAATAACCATAGGACGCGATTATTTTGTACGGGGACGGATTGAAGATATTGGAGATTTGGATGAATCCTATGGCTATGAGGAGATAGATGCAGATGGTCTGATGTTTATGCAGGGGGAAACATATCCAAAAACATTTGATTCGGTTGAACAACTTGATATGGATCAAGTATGGGATTTGTTGAAACAAGGATATATGGCCGTTCGGATAAACAGTAAGGGGCAGGATAGACTTCACCAGCTTCCAATCGTGTTGTTTACACAACAGCAATTTACACCTGCATCGCAAATTGGATTAAGCGGTACCTGCAATTTCTTTTTAGGGGATGGACAAAACCGTAAATATGCCATAGTTAACGGATACTTAATCGATTTAAGCCAAAGGCCGAAAGAGAATTTTTATAAGAATCGAGTGAATTAATGTTGAGAGGGCTATACCCTCTCAACATTAATTTGTTTTGCCGGGATATTGCTTTAGCCCTTCTTCTAAACAGATGAGGGCTTTTTTTAGATCTTCTTGGTTTAAGACATATGCCAATCGCACCTCATCGGTTCCGGCATTTTTTGTGCTGTAGAAACCCGTGGCCGGTGCCATCATTACAGTTTCATTCTGGTAAGAGAACTTTTCCAACATCCATTGGCAGAATTTATCCGCATTGTCGATAGGGAGTCGTGCGACTACATAAAAAGCGCCGCCCGGATTGGGGCAGAAGACACCTTCCATGGCATTCAAGCCATTGACCAGTGTATTACGGCGAGCAGTATACTCCTTGGAGACCGCTTCAAAATAGCTGTCCGGTGTATCCACGGCAGCTTCCCCGGCAATCTGCCCTTCCAAAGAAGGGCTTAAACGAGCCTGTGCAAATTTTAACGCCACTTGATAAAGCTCCTTGTTTTTGGTAATCAGGCATCCAATGCGTGCACCACAGGCAGAGTAGCGTTTGGAAACCGTATCCAGCACGATGACATGGTTTTCCAATCCTTCCAAATGCATGGGAGAAATGAATGTCTTGCCATCGTAGCAGAACTCTCTATAGGCTTCATCTGACAAGAGGTAAAGATCGTGCTTCAAACATAATTCCCGAAGCGCGTCAAGTTCTTCTTTGGAATACAGATATCCTGTGGGGTTGTTCGGATTACAAATGGCGATTGCCTTTGTCTTTGCGGTGATAAGTTTTTCGAATTCGGCAATAGGAGGCAATGCAAATCCATTTTCAATATAGGACATGATGGGCTTTACCACTACGTCGGCAGAACAGGCAAATCCATTGTAGTTGGCATAGAAAGGTTCGGGGATAATAATCTCCTCTCCCGGATTCAAGCAAGCTTGCAAGGCAATAGTAATCGCCTCTGAACCGCCATTGGTTACCAAGATGTCTGTCGGTAAGATATTGTAGTTTAGTTTGTTGTAGTACGATGCCAATTTGTTCCTATATGAAGCCGTACCTTCGGAAGGCGTATAAGCCCATACTTTAAAATCTACGTTCTTCAATGCCTGAAGCATTATTTCAGGTGTTTCGATGTCGGGTTGACCGATATTAAGGTGGTAGATTTTTTTACCTTCTTGTTTTGCCCTGTCAGCAAATGGGGTAAGCTTTCGAATAGGAGAGGCCGGCATATCGAGGCCCTTTTGGGATATCTTTGGCATAATATATTGCGGTTTTAATATTTGGCGCTAAGTTAGTAAAAAGGTGGCGGTACTAAAAGCCGTCTTGCGGCAATTTCTGGTGCAAAACCCTCATCTCGGCAAGACGATACCAACAAGGATGCAAGTATCATGAAGGTTCTCGATAGCGTTTGGAAACCGAGTGCAATGTGTGCTTTCATCCCATTGAGTGCAAACACCAATTTTCAGAAAAAAAAGCCATCAGATTTGATGGCTTTTCAATTTCCATTTTTTTAATGTTATTCTACGATACCTTTTACGGTTAATGTTTTAACCGGTGTCTTGGTGTTGGATTTCACTGTAAAATGTTTCGTGAAGGGACCTTTGGCTGCGGCATTATATGTTACTGTAATCGTGCCTGTCTCGCCCGGCTTCACAGGGGTTTTCGTAAATTCGGCTACTGAACAACCACATGAAGGTTTTACTTCGCTAATGATGATGGGTGCATCACCTGAATTGGAAAATTTAAAATCGAACGATGCGGGTTTGTTTTGCGGAATAGTTCCGTAATCGTGTGTTTCTTTTTCAAATTTAAATTCTCCGATCGCTAATCCCATAGCAGTAAAACCAACGATGGCTACAAATACAGCCAATATACCTAATGCTTTTTTCATTATTTCTTTGTTTTTAGTTAAAGTCAATCATCAAAATATACGCCAAAAATAGGAATACTTGACGCATTTTCCATAAAAAGGCGTAGAAGCCAACAAAAATTTTACATAAGGCGATAGGAAACCGATTGTTATATGGGTTTTCTGCCCTGTTTGTAGCTGGTCGTCTACATCCTCCGTTTTCATAAATATGTATTCAATAAGGACAGAAAAGAACGATTATTTTTTTAATCCGTCTTTTTAATATCAGTGTTGTTTATCACAGAAAAATTGTTTACTTTTATGTTAAAGTAAGGAATTACGGAATCAAAAAGGGTGGTAGGTTTATCTAATATTATTTTGTTCTACAGTCGATGGAAATAGAAAAATCACTATTTGACAATCTGCAAGAGTTTTTCGGCTTTGATACGTTTAAGGGTGATCAAGAAGCCATTATAACAAATATCCTGAACAAAAAGGATACGTTTGTTATCATGCCGACAGGTGGCGGGAAATCTATTTGTTATCAATTACCGGCGTTGATGAGCGAAGGCACGGCTATTGTTATTTCACCATTGATTGCCTTGATGAAAAATCAGGTAGACCAATTAAGAGCGTTTGGCGGAAGCGATAGTATCGCTCACTTTTTAAACTCCTCTTTGAACAAAGGAGAGACCAATAGGGTCAAACAAGATGTGACTGATGGTAAGACCAAATTATTGTATGTGGCTCCCGAGTCTTTGTCTAAGGAAGAGAATGTTCAATTCCTGAAGCAGATTAAGGTGTCCTTTGTAGCTGTAGATGAAGCACATTGTATTTCGGAGTGGGGGCATGATTTTCGGCCTGAATACCGAAAGATCAGACAAGTTATCAACGGCATAGGTGAGCATATTCCTATTATTGCACTAACGGCTACAGCTACACCTAAAGTACAATCTGACATACGCAAGAACCTGCAAATGAACGATGCGACTCTTTTTAAATCGTCGTTCAATCGCTCTAATCTTTATTATGAAGTGCGTACAAAGGACAATGTAGTAAAAGAGATTGTGCGATTCATTAAGGCAAATGCCGGAAAAACAGGAATTATCTATTGTTTAAGCCGTAAGAAGGTAGAGGAGATTGCTGAAGTGCTGAACATCAATGGTATCAAAGCACTGCCTTACCATGCCGGACTGGATGCCAAGACCCGGGCCGAAACGCAGGACAAGTTTTTGATGGAAGATGTGGAGGTTATTGTAGCGACTATTGCCTTCGGGATGGGAATAGACAAACCGGATGTGCGCTATGTTATCCATCATGATATTCCAAAATCCATGGAAGGGTATTATCAGGAAACGGGACGTGCTGGACGTGACGGGGGCGAAGGGTACTGCTTAGCTTTCTATTCAGAGAAGGATATCGAAAAGCTCACCAAGTTCATGAAAGATAAGCCTGTGTCCGAGCGTGAAATTGGTACGCAAATATTAAAAGAAGTTATAGACTACTCTGAATCTTCTGTTTGTCGCCGTAAACAGATATTGCATTATTTTGGAGAGCGGTTTGATGAGATGGGGTGTAATAATATGTGCGACAACTGCAGGGCAAAAAAGACGTATTTTGATGCTGAAGAGTCCTTGCTGAAAGTGTTGGCCTTTATCAAGGAAGAAGGTGAGAAATTTGATGACCACCATATCATCAACGTCATGATTGGACAGAATAATCAACCCATATCATCTTACAAGCATGATACACATCCGCTCTTTGGCAAGGGAAAGGAGCTGGGTGTAAATTATTGGAAATCACTTATCCGTCAAGCAGAGTTGAGCGATTTCGTCAAAAAAGATATTGATCACTACGGGTTGTTGCAATTGACGGAAAGTGGCCGGAAATACATTCAAAATCCGTACGCGTTGAAGTTTATTTTAAATCGTCCGATGGACAAAGAAGGGGATGATGGCGGTGACGATGCGGTACATGCCTCGGCAGCATTGGATACAGCACTGTTGAAAATGCTGAAAGAACTGCGCAAGAAGATTGCCAAGCAAAAAGCATTGCCTCCTTTTGTCATTTTCCAAGACCCGTCATTGGATGAGATGTGCACGCATTATCCGATAACGTTGGATGAATTAAAGCAGATACAAGGAGTAGGGGCAGGCAAAGCCATGAAATTTGGAGGATCATTCGTTGAACTGATTAAGAAATACGTGGAAGATAATGAAATCGATCGTCCACAGGATTTGGTGGTTAAAGGCACGGCAAACAAATCGGCCCTGAAAGTCTCCATTATTCAAAACATTGACCGCAAGATTGCTTTGGATGATATTGCGTCCTCTAAAGGCATCAGCTATGAAGACCTGTTGAAAGAAGTAGAATCTATCGTCAACTCAGGTACAAAACTGAATATTTCTTATTTTGTCGATGAGATGATCGATCAAGACCGTCAAGATGAAGTTTACGATTATTTTAAAACAGCCGAGATCGACTCCATAGATGCCGCATTAAATGAATTAGGTGAGGAAGATTACACCTATGAAGATATTCAGTTGATGCGCATAAAATTTATGTCTGAATTGGGGAATTAAATTTTTAATTTTTCAGCAGGGGGATGCCCCCTGCTGAAGATTATTTCTTGCCGTACAACTCCTCCCGTTGTGCTTTTACCACATCAGAATTGATATACTCGTCATAGGTCATTAGCTTGTCAATAATGCCGTTGGGTGTGAGCTCAATGATACGGTTGGCCACTGTTTCGGTCAGCTCATGGTCACGGGAAGTGAAGAGCATCGATCCCCGAAAATCTTTCATGCCATTGTTGAGTGCCGTGATAGATTCCAAGTCCAGGTGATTGGTTGGTTCGTCAAATATGAGAAAATTTGCGCCTTGAAGCATCATTTTGGAGAACATGCAACGCATTTTTTCACCTCCGGAAAGTACCGATACTTTTTTCAAAACTTCTTCTCCAGAAAAAAGCATTTTTCCCAAGAACCCCCGTATAAACTGTTCATCGGCATCGGGTTTGGTGGTATAGTTGCGTAACCAATCGATCAAATTTTCGTTGCGCCCATCAAAATATGCCGCATTTTCAATAGGCATGTCTGTCGGTGTGATGGTGACACCCCATTTAAATTCGCCAATGAAATCCTTATCCCTTCCGGCAAGGATATCGTAAAAGGCTGTAGTAACCAAGGAATTCTCCGCCAGCACCGCAATTTTATCACCTTTGTTGATCATGAAAGAGATATTTTTGAAGTATACCTCGCCATTTATGGTTTTGCCCAGTCCTTCCACCTGCAAGATCTGGTCGCCCGGCTCACGGTCCATTTGGTTAAACATGATCGCCGGATATTTACGGTTGGAAGGCTTAATGTCTTCCACATTTAGTTTATCAAGCGCTTTTTTACGGGACGTGGCCTGTTTGGACTTGGAAGCATTTGCTGAGAAACGGCGTATAAATTCCTGCAGTTCCTTGATTTTGTCTTCCATTTTCTTATTCTGGTCTGTCCGTTGTTTTAGCGCCAGTTGCGAAGATTCGTACCAGAACGTGTAATTACCCGTGTAGATAGTCATCTTTCCAAAGTCGATGTCCACGATATGCGTACATACATGGTCGAGAAAGTGACGGTCGTGGGATACAACCAATACAATGGCCTCGTAGCCCGCCAAGAAATCTTCCAACCAAGCAATGGTGTTGATATCAAGGTCATTGGTGGGCTCGTCGAGGATGAGAATGTCGGGGTTACCGAATAGTGCTTGAGCCAATAAGACACGTACTTTTTCGTTACCGTCCAGTTCTTTTACGAGCTTGTAATGAGCTTCTTCTTTTATACCAAGGTTGCTTAAAAGGGTGGCGGCATTGCTTTCCGCGTTCCAACCATCCATTTCCGCGAATAAGCTTTCCAATTCGCCAGCACGCTCGCCATCAGCATCTGAAAAATCTTCCTTCATATAGATGGCGTCTTTTTCTTTCATCACTTTGTAAAGCTGTTGATTGCCCATCATCACCGTTTCCAATACGGTGAATTCATCAAACTCGTAGTGATTCTGTTTAAGCACCGACATGCGCTCGCCCGGCGTGAAAGCAACTGAACCCGTTGTTGGGTCTACATCGCCCGATATGATTTTGAGAAAAGTCGACTTGCCGGCTCCATTGGCGCCAATGATGCCGTAACAGTTCCCCGGAGTAAATTTTAAATTGACATCTTCGAATAGCACACGCTTGCCATATCGAAGCGATAGATTGGATACATTAATCATGCTGCAAAGATACAAAAACTATACCTAAATCAGACGGATATAATATGCCTCGATTTTGCTCCTTTACACAGCCCTTGCTTTATCTTTTGAGAAAGCCTTTTTTATATTTTTTTCCTACATTTACGGCATGCGTAAACCCATCAGTTTTATATTGGTTTTTTTTGGATTTATTGGACAGGTGCTTTCGCAGGATATAAGCTTAATTCAAAGAATGTTTGATGACTCACCTGTGCTAAAAGATTATTTTTATGGGTTTAGTCTGTACGACTTGGATAGCAATCAGTTCTTGTTAGGCGTTAACGAAGGCAAGCATTTTACACCGGCATCCAATACCAAGGTTTTCACATTATTTGCTTCATTAAAACATCTTGGTGATTCTATTCCTGGCATCCGCTACGTGGAAAGAGGCGATTCATTGATCTTTTGGGGAACGGGCGATCCGACTTTTTTGCATAGCCGCTTAGATTCGCATAAAGTCTATGATTTTTTGAAGAGCAGTAACAAGAAACTGTATTATGCTATAGAAACAGAGGTGGAAGAGCCTTTTTATCGCGATGGTTGGTCCATAGAGGATTATGATGAATATTACCAACCAGAACTGAGTACTTTTCCCATTTATGGCAATGTCGCGACTTTTAAAGGAAGTGGAAATAGCCTGTATGTTTCGCCTGCATACTTTCAGCAACATATCGTGCTGGACGAAAAACCGAACGAACGTTTTCGCATCCAAAGAAGATTTGCCGAAAATGTGTATGCGATCAACAGCATCAAAATTCCTAATAACTATGTGAATGAAAAGCCTTTTCGATACAGTGACCGACTATTTATAGACCTGTTGCAAGACACGCTTGGAAAGCAGGTGGAACTAATACAAACGGTGAAACCGGGTACGTTTCATGTCATATATTCCACGTCGACCCGGGAAGTGCTTCGGGAGATGATGCTTCCGAGCGACAACTTTTTGGCTGAACAGCTGAATATGCTGGCGTCCTTGAATAGGTATGGTAAATTTCATACGGTTAAACTGAGAAAGGAAATGGAAGAAAAATATTATGTATATTTTTCGGATAAAATCCAACTTCGTGACGGAAGTGGGCTTTCCAGCTACAACAAAGTGACTCCAAGAAGTATGGTGGAGTTGCTGGTGCTGATTCGTCAGGAAATCCCAAGTATGGACAGTTTGCGATATGTATTTTCCACAGGTGGTGTGGACGGTACCTTAAAAACAGCTTATGCACTGGACAATGGTGAACCTTTTGTGTGGGCAAAAACCGGAACAATCAGTGGCGTACATTGCCAAAGTGGTTTTATACAGACAAGAAGTGGCCGCCATTTGGCCTTTTCGTTTTTGAACAATAACTTTTTGGGGTCGGCTACTCCTGTGCGTAAAGAAATGGTGCGCATCATGACGTTTATTAGGCAGTATTATTAGTTTGAGTACAGAGTGTTGAGTATAAAGTATAGAGGAATAAGAGTGCGTATTGCGGTTCTTCATTTCTGACTTTTTAAATTTTATTTTTTAATTTTTACTTTTCAAGTTGAAAAACAACAAAAAACTTATCCGATCTTGGTCGATGTATGATTGGGCGAATTCGGCCTATAATTTGGTTATAACATCTACTATTTTTCCGGCATACTACACGGCCATTACCACAACGAAAGAAAATGGGGACATGGTTAACTTTTTTGGATTGAAGGTCGTCAATACGGCTTTGTCTAATTTTGCGTTGTCCATCGCTTATCTGATTATGGCTTTTTCATTGCCCTTCATTTCATCGTATGCCGATGTGCAGGGCCGTAAAAAACCAATCATGATGATATTTACTTATCTAGGCGCTCTGGCCTGTATGGGGCTGTTTTTCTTTAAACTAGAGACTTTGGAACTGGGTATTATCTTGTTTGCTTTGGCCGCTATGGGCTATATCGGCGGTGTGTTATTCAATAATTCTTACCTGCCGGAGATCGCCACAGTAGATCAACAGGATCGTGTCAGTGCGCAAGGTTTTGCTTATGGATATGTGGGATGTGTGACGTTGCAGTTAATTTGTTTGGTATTTGTGCTAAAGCCTGACTGGTTCGGCATTACCGATCCCTCCTTTGGTGCTCGGTTTTCATTTTTCTTGGTAGGACTATGGTGGGCTGGTTTTGCGACCATTCCATTTAAGGCGTTGCCCAACAACCAAAAGTCTGACATTCGCGCCAGTAAAAAATTGTTCCGGACGGTTATCCTCGAGTTTAAGATTGTTTTTCGGAAAATCAAAAAGATTCAAGCTATCCGACGATTTCTTCCGGCATATTTCTTCTATGCAGCCGGCGTACAAACAGTCATGATCGTAGCGGCAGCTTTTGGAGCAAAAGAGCTGGAACTGGAATCGTCCAAGCTGATTATTACCATTTTGCTGATTCAGCTTGTAGCGATAGGCGGTGCTCTATTGATGTCGCGCTTATCTCAAAAATTCGGTAATATTTCTGTTTTATCCGGCGTAGTATGTATGTGGATAGGCATTTGTGTATCGGCATTTTATATCCATACAGAGACGCAATTCTATATCTTGGCTTGTTTGGTCGGATTGGTAATGGGTGGTATACAATCGCTATCGAGGTCTACCTATTCGAAATTTTTACCGCCGAACATCAAGGATACCGCTTCTTTTTTCAGCTTTTACGATGTTACTGAAAAACTGGCAATTGTCATGGGACTATTTTCCTTTGCCGTTATTGAGCAAATGACACACAATATTCGTTATGCGGCCTTATCATTATCCTTGTTTTTTATCGTAGGTTTGTTGTTATTATTGCGTATCTTAAAACAGCATAAAACGTTGGTGCCATGAGGGTAGAGTTATTTATTCCATGTTTTATTGACCAGATATATCCGCAAACGGCTTTTAACACATTAAAACTGTTACAGCGGGCAGGTTGTGAAGTCGTTTACAATCCGAATCAGACCTGCTGTGGGCAACCGGCATACAATGCCGGCTTTTGGGATGAAGCAAAAAAAATAGGACTTAAATTTCTTAATGATTTTTCGGAGGATTGTTACATTGTATCGCCCTCTGCTTCATGCACTGGTATGATAAAGAATGGTTATGACGATCTTTTTACCAATTCCATTGAGCACAATCGTTGCCGAAATATTCAAGGGAATATATATGAGCTTACTGATTTTTTGGTGAATGTGGTTAAAAAAGATTATTTTGGAGCAGAATTGATTGGTACGGCTGTGTATCACGATTCGTGTTCGGGTTTAAGAGAATGTCATATTAAAGAAGAGCCTCGGCAATTGTTGGGCCAAGTGGGCGGATTGGAATTGTTGTCGATGCGCGATCAAGAGGCCTGTTGCGGTTTTGGCGGGACTTTTGCGGTAAAATTTGAGGGGATATCGGCTGCGATGGCGGAGCAGAAGATTCAAAATGCCTTGGCTGTCAATGCAGATTATATCATATCGACCGATAGTTCGTGTTTGTTGCAGTTGCAAGGATATATAGACAAACATAAACTACCGATTAAAACCTTACATATAGCAGATGTATTGACATCTGGATGGGCAAATATTTAACAAAAAGATAGTATAAATGAACTCGAGAAGAACATTTTTAAGAAACTTAGGAATTGCGACAGCCGGATTGGCGATGGCACCTTCTTTGGAGGTTTTTGCAGCGAAAAAAAAATGGTTTGAGATTTCCTTAGCGGAATGGTCCCTGCATAAAACGTTGTTTAAGGGAGACTTGAAAAATATCGATTTCCCCGAATTTACCGCTAAGAAATTTGGTATTTATGGTGTAGAGTACGTCAATTCATTCTTCAAAGATAAGGTGACGGACATGACCTATCTGAAGGATTTAAACAATCGAGCAAAAGACAATGGCGTAAGGAATGTGCTTATTATGATTGACGGTGAAGGGGATTTAGGCGATGAAAATAGCGCAAAACGGTTACAAGCGATAGAGAACCATTATAAATGGATGGATGCAGCAGCTTTCTTGGGCTGTGGAGCTATTCGCGTAAACGCAGGAGGAAAAGGCACCCCAGAAGAATTGGCCAAACGCGTGGTGGAGAGCTTGAGTACATTAGCCGATTACGGCAAAAAATCTAGAATTAACGTGATTGTCGAAAACCATGGAGGTATTTCTTCGCATGGCGACTGGCTTTCTGGTGTATTAAAAGCCGTAGGGAAGAAAAATTGTGGTAGTCTTCCCGATTTTGGAAATTTCTATGAATACGACCGTTATAAGGGTGTGGAAGAACTGATGCCTTTTGCGAAGGGGGTAAGTGCCAAAACGCATGATTTCGATGAGAATGGCAATGATACCAAAGTGGACTACGACCGCATGATGGCCATTGTAAAAAAAGCTAAGTTCAAAGGATATATTGGCATTGAATATGAAGGTAGCAAGTTGCCGGAAGTAGAGGGTATTATTTCCTCTAAGAAACTTTTGGAACGATTCCAATAAAAAAATCACAGTCCTTAGGCTTTCAGCGACGAGCTAAGGACTGTGAAAAATGCTTCGGAGTTTATGTTGTCTTTTTATGTGTGAAATCCTTAGCGTCGCTCGACGCTGAGGATAAAGTGTTGCATTAGGATGGTCAGGAAATAAAAAACTTTACATGAAATCTTTCTTTAACAAAATCTTGCTAGTGTCTTGTCTATTAGCTTGTTCTTTTATCCGTTTGGAGGCACAGGTCAATTTTTATAATATGAACAAGTGGCAGGATAGCTTGCTTCGTTTAGGGAAGGAAATGTACAATTTGCAGGGCGAGGCAGAAAGGATGGATAAAAACTTCACGTTTGTCAAGACTTTGGTTTCTTCCCTTAAAGAGAAACATTCCTATTTGTATAACTTCGAAAAGCTGGATATGATTTCGGTTCTTCGATCACCTGATGATAAATTTCGTGTCTTTTCTTGGCATATTCCCCTGAATGACGGTTCGTATCTTTACTATGGTGCTATCCAATCCAAAACCAAAGATGGCAAGTTGCAATTGTCGGGGTTGTTGGATAAAACATTTGAGATAGAAAACCCTGAAATAGCTGTTGTGGGAACAGACTATTGGTACGGAGCGCAATATTATGATATGGTGCCATTGGGTCAAGATTATGTCTTGCTGGGATGGAAGGGGCATGGCTCAACTTATTCCAAAAAGGTAATTGAAATTTTACATGTTGAAAACGGCGTGTTCAAATTGGGCAAGCCGGTGTTTTCAGATGAATCTAAAATTACTCGTAAAATATTTAATTTCACTCGCGAGGCATCGATGTATTTGAAATACCATCCAGAAAATAAACAGATTATTTTTGACCATATCGTCCCAGCAGATCCGAGTTTAAAAGGGAATTTCCGGTATTATGGGCCAGATTTGACCTTTGATGCCTATGAAATCCAAAATGGAAAGTTGCAATACCAAAGCGACATCCTTTTTCAGAATCCAACCCGTGAAGCCGATGACTTAAACCTCGTTCCAGGAAAAGCGTTGCCCAATAAGAAAAGTGGCCTGTAGGGGAAATTTTCTTTATTTCCGTAAAATAATCTATAAATTTTGTTTTCTTTGTAGATGTAACTAATCAATGAAGTTAAAAACTTTATTAAATTATTTAAAACTAATAATTGAAACATATGATGCAAGAAAAAGACGAAGTCCTGGTCAACCATTTGGCCAAGCAAGGTGTGGACGATAAGATGGTTATGGGACATCCCGCAAGCTTGTTTGTGCTGTTTTTCACGGAGATGTGGGAACGTTTCAGCTACTATGGGATGCGAGCACTACTTGTCACCTTTCTGATAACTGAGATTGCGGCTGATGGTTGGGGTTGGACAAATGAGCGAGCTATGGGACTATATGGTTGGTATACCGGTTTAGTTTATGCCACACCTTTGATAGGAGGAATGATCGCTGATAGATTGACTGGATATAAAAAAGCGATATTGTTGGGTGCCTTGGTGATGACGTTAGGACATGCTTCCATGGCTTTAGAAGGTTATGGACAGTTCTTCTTCTATATTGGCCTAGGGTTGATGATACTTGGCAACGGATTGTTTAAACCCAATATTTCTTCGATGGTGGGACAGCTTTATCCGGATAACAGTTCAAAAAAGGATGCCGGTTATACGATTTTCTATATGGGTATTAATGCCGGTGCATTTTTAGGGTCGTTGCTATGTGGATATATCGGTGAAAAAATAGGTTGGCATTATGGATTTGGGCTAGCTGGTGTATTTATGTTTTTTGGGATGTTGCAGTTTTATTTCGGACAAAAAATATTCGGTGTAATAGGCGACAAGCCAAAAGCTGTTGTAGAAATACAACAGGAGGCAGAAGACGGTCATGCAACTACAAAAGTGGTCAAAGACCGCCTGATTGTTGTTGCCGTATTGATTATTGCGAGTGTTTTCTTTTTCCTCGCATTTGAGCAAGCCGGCGGATCGATGACTATTTTTGCAAAAAATTATACACAACGTGTATTAGAGGGTACCGCAGGAACTACTTTTAAATGGGTAGATGCATTGCTCACGCTCTTGCCTATTTTGGTCGTTACCTTCGTTTTAATGCGCTTGGCTTCCAAAATCGTCAAAGAATACCCACTGACCATTATTTTTACTTTGATTTCCTTTTTCTCTATTATGGTATTGGGAGTATGGAAGATCCATCGGGAATTTACGTCTGACGTAACGGAAGTAACGGTAGCGTGGTTTCAGATTTTAAATGCTTTTTTTATTGTAACCTTAGCCTCTTCATTTAGTAAATTTTGGGAAAAGGTCTGGAATCCTTCTGGACCGGTTAAGTTTGCCATGGGGCTTATATCCGTGGGAGTCGGTTTCTTGGCCTTATCATATGGTAGTTTAAGTATTCCGCAAGGTGCTGCAACAGCATCCGTAAGCATGGTCTGGCTTATACTAGCTTACTTTTTCCATACAACCGGTGAGTTATGTTTATCTCCTGTAGGGCTTTCTTATATGAGCAAGCTATCTCCAAAGAAATTTATCGGACTGATTTTTGGATTTTGGTTTTTAGCTTCTGCCATCGCCAATAAGTTGGCGGGATGGACTGGAGGATTGATTGATAAGATAACGGAAATGTATTCTATGTCTACGTTTTTCATTATTATAGCAGGCGTGCCGATCGGTGCGGCATTGTTGCTGTTGCTGTTCAGTCCGAAATTGAAAAAAATGATGCACGGGATCAATTAATTTTTTCATATTTAATAAATTGAAATGCCCACCAAATTTTTGTGGGCATTTTTTTATTTGTATAAACCAATATTTCGTTGATTTGCTTATTTTTGACAAATTCATTATTGTTTTTAAAATATCTTTATGACGCAAGATTCTTCCCTTTCTCCACAAGAAGAAGCCAATAGCAACAAAGTTTTGGGCCACCCCGCAGGATTGTTTGTGTTGTTTTTCACGGAAATGTGGGAACGCTTTTCTTTTTACGGAATGCGTGTCCTGCTCATCCAGTTTTTGACAGCTTCGGTATTGGGAGCCAATCCCGGTTGGGGTTGGACAGCAGAACAGGCCGGAGCACTTTACGGAACTTATGCGATGTTGCTGTATATTACACCAATTTTTGGAGGTGTCATTGCCGACAAGTATATCGGATCGAGGGCGGCCGTTATCATAGGTGCGGCCATCATGACCTTGGGCCATGCATCGATGGCATTTGATTCCACTATCATGTTTTTTATTGGTTTAGCTTGTTTGGTGATCGGGACAGGCTTTTTCAAGCCCAATATGCCAGCTATATTGGGTGAGATGTATAAGCTCTTGCCTGAGAAAAAAGACGGAGCCTACACGATTTTTTATATGGGTGTAAACGCAGGAGCCTTCTTTGGTATGATGCTTTGCGGTTATTTGGCGGAAACTATCGGTTGGCATTGGGGTTTTGGTTTAGCCGGGATATTCATGCTCTTGGGGACGCTTCAGTTTTGGCTGGCGGGACCGTTGATGGGCCGATTGGGTATCTTGGATAAAGCGAACAAAGAAAATCAGGAGGTAATAAGCAACTTGGAAGAAGGTGAGACAAAACACAACAACTTTACCTTCATTGACATTGTGCTGATGGTGGTTGTGGGCGTTGTTGGCTTGGTATATGCCTTTAACGATCCGCTGTCTAAAAACCATGTATTGGATGTTTTTGCCTTTTTAGACACGCCGGTTTTGCGTGGACAGAACATCATGGTCATTGGAGCATTATTGCTGTTCTTGGCCTTGGTGATTTCCCGAATCCAACGTTATGCAAAAGTTGTGCGTGGCCGGATGTATGGTGTGATCTTATTGGCTTTCTTTTTGATATTTTTCTTTATGAGCTTTGAGCAGGGAGCTACTTCACTTGTCTTGGTGGCACGGGATTATGTCGATAGAGAATTAACAGGAAGCAGTTTATTGCTCTTCAATATTGTCAATACGTTGTTGACAATTGTACCTTTAATTATCATTTCTTGGGTGTTGATTAGGCTAGCTAAAGTGACGTGGAACAAAATCGCGTGGTCCAATATCATTTTGTTTCTTTGCTTTCTGTTGATTTGGGGTGCAGCCATCTGGATGCTGTACAATGAATTTACAGCGGAAAAATCAGAAATCAAAGTCTCTTGGTTTTCCATATTAAACTCTTTTTTCATTATTGCCCTAGCCTCTTCGGTATCTAAGATTTGGGAATCGAAATATAACCCGACTGCCGCCATGAAGTATGGGTATGGATTGATTTTGGTGGCCATTGGATTTCTGATATTAGGCTTCGGTTCGTTGGGTGCAAGTGATGGTATGAAGATTTCCATGATTTTCTTGGTGCTAACGTATCTGTTCCACACGCTGGGCGAATTGTTCATTTCACCCGTAGGCCTTTCGTATGTTTCCAAATTGGTTCCGGCGCGGATGCTGGCCTTTATGTTCGGAATGTGGTATTTGGCCATCGCCATCGCTCAAAAACTAGCGGCTATTTTAGGTGGCCAGGTGGAGACTATTCAGGAAAATTATTCGTTGAGCCATTTTTTCTTTTTGTTCACCATTATCCCTGCGGCCGGGGGTGTGTTAGTTATTATATTGAATCCGATTCTCAGAAAATTAATGCACGGAATTAAATAAGAGAAGGGCAAGATAATTTTATGTCAAAACAAATTACTTTAGAAGAAATCCAGAATTTTGAGGGCAAATACCCCAAACAATTGTGGTACCTGTTTTTAGTGGAAATGTGGGAACGATTCTGTTTCTATGGAATGCGGGGTGTATTGGCGATTTTCATGGTGGACGAGCTTTTGCTGTCAGCAAAAGACGCTAATCTGAAATATGGTGCTATTCAGGCTTTTGTCTATGCTTTTACTTTTGTAGGGGGTATCTTTGCAGATAAGATTCTTGGATTTAAAAAATCACTGGTATTCGGTGGTTTGTTGATGATTGCCGGAAACGGACTTATTGCCGTTGATCCGCATCAGTTTTTCTATTTTGGCATTGCCTTGACCATTATCGGAACGGGATTCTTTAAACCTAATATTTCCTCTATGGTAGGCGATTTGTACAAGGAAGGTGATTCGCGACGTGATGCTGGTTTTGGTGTGTTTTATTCGGGGATCAACGTTGGAGCGTTGTTAGGGGGTGCTTTGTGCGTTTGGTTGGGTAAAGGATATTCTTGGAATTTGGCCTTTTTGGCCGCGGCCATTGTGATGGTTATCGGTGTGGTGATTTTTCTGCTTACCAAGAAGCATCTTGGCCCGATTGGGAAAAGCCCGATTGAGCATTTATCTAAATCCACCAAAATAACACAGGAAACCATCGTATATATCGGTGCGCTTGTTTGCATTCCATTGATATTCATCATGGTGAACAATACACGTTACACCGATTTGTTTATGTATGTGGTAGGACCTTTGGCGTTGCTGTATTTTCTTTACCAGTTGCTTCGCGAGAAAGAAGCTAAGGTTCGCCAGCAGTTGACAGCAGCACTGGTGTTGATCTTGTTCTCCATTTTATTTTTCGCCATTTTTGAACAAGCTGGCGGATCATTGGCCCTATTCGCCAACGAGAATCTGCACTCCAACCTGCTATTTTTCAATGTCGATCCCAACGTGGTTAATAATGGTGCCAATTCGCTGTTTGTTATTATTTTCAGTCCTTTATTGGGTATTGTATGGTTAGTCTTAGCCAAGAAAAAATTGGAGCCAAATACAGTTATCAAGTTTGGTCTTGGTTTCTTGTTTTTAGGATTAGGATACTATATTTTCTTTGGAACGCGATTTTTCGCAGACGATAGCGGCAAGACATCTTTAGGTGTCTTCACCATTGCTTATTTAGCCGTAACAATCGGTGAACTCTGTCTTTCGCCTATTGGTTTATCAATGATAACCAAACTTTCGCCCAAGCACTTGGGGGGAATGATGATGGGTTTGTGGTTTTTGGCCAGTGCATATGGACAATATGTTGCCGGATTATTAGGTGCAGGTATGTCATCTCCAGACGAGAAAGCTTCGTTGTTGGACAAATTACTGGCTTACACAGATGGTTATCAGCAATTGGCTTGGTATTCGTTGATTGCGGGAGTGGTTTTGATTGTACTTGCTCCGGCTGTTAAGCGGTTAATGCACGGCGTGAATTAGTTTTTT
>JBEBRE010000047.1:0-21011 GCA_040394995.1 Sphingobacterium wenxiniae | reverse complement strand
CAGAAATATCAACAATTTAAAAATCAGCATTATTTAAAATGCACAACGGGTTAAAATTTAATAATAATATATCATTAATCTCACAGTAAAGCCCCCCTCCACATCGTCCGCTAAGGGGGGCTATGAACATTAATTCATTAAATTACCATAGATTACATTATCCGGATTATCGACCGAATACCATCCAGCCACGGGCACCCCGTTATCATTTGGCACCCAATCCACTCTATAAGGCGAACTGTCCAAAATATAATCTTCCAATTCTCTCAAGACCGATCTTCTCGTATTCCAATTCCCGCTTGTGTTTCCTGTCGGATTGGAGAGCGTCAAGATGCCATCTTCGTAAGTATAGTCTACTGTCATGGTCGCGGTAAAAGCGGCCGTTGAAAAATAGTAAACATTGATACTCAACTTATTTCGTCCATCAAATTTAAACGCAAAATGTCTTAATCTAACTGTCCCAAATCGAGTTATAGCATTTTGTAATATCGTTGGAAACGTTGAGGTAATATTAACTGCAGGCAATGCATTTACATCAGTGGGGGTCCCCAACACCTTATTCACCTTATTGTATCCATACAAACTTTCAATAGGCATAATTGGAGATGGATTCTGCTGTACTATATATGCTTTGCCATCAGCGTCATATATTGTCAACACATTATCAACAAGTGTGCCGCGCACAAACAACACATCATTGATTTGGACTGGCTGAGCAAAATTCATCCCTGAAGGTTCATAATTAAACTTTCCAACATGACTTTCCGTCTGACCGTTATCATTTATAAATTGAAAGGTGAATGTTTTATCGGCATTGCTAAAATTAATGTCAACTTTATTTACAATGCCCTGTATTTCAATATAATTGTTAAAGTGACTACTCAGATACTCATCCAATCGGGTCTTCAACGTAAACAATATATTATCTAAATACGCCCTTTTTTCTTCTGCCGTGGCTTTCACCAAAATAAAATCATTTTGATATTTTTTGCCACGCATGTAGATAGAATCGCCGGAACTCTTGATGTACTCAAATTCGATATCGCTTCGATAGCCATGTGGAGCTGTCCCACCAAAATTGGAAGAAGGTTCCTGCAACATGGTAATATAATTAAAGGTATCGAATACCAATGAGGCATTCATAGCCCAAATGACACGATAAGTAGATGTAGAAGGCGTCTCGGACGTTGAGCTTGTCAAGTCGCCCACCATTGTACAAGTCATATCTTCGGCAAAATTTATATAAAATCCGTAAGCTCCTTTTCCTCCTGTATTTATACTCGTCTTCCATCCATTTGGGGCTGCCATTAGCAAATCACGGAGCTCAGTTAGCCGTTCATCCATACGAACCTCAGGCTTTTCGCCAAAGGTCAACGCTACTTCTTGCTTTTGGCAAGATACCAAAGCAAATAGCGCTATTATATAAAATATTATCTTTTTCATCTTGTATTATATTATCGCAAAACTGCTTGTCCATAAATATAATTTGTATCATCGTCCGCCACATATAGTTTACCATATTTCATCATCTTACTGAAACCGACTATATCCGGTGACAACCAATCAGCTTTGAACGTATTATTTTCAAAATAGCTCAATAGTGGCTGTATGTAGTTCATAATCACACGCGCATTATTGTAGTTGGTGGCATTCGTACCGTTATCAAAATAGGAAAATATGATCTCATTGTCATTATTAAACTCCATCTTGTAATCAAAATATGCATAAAATGTTGATGCAAGATTACTCGGATTCTTATAGGTCACCTGCAATTGCATAACATCGGCACTTGTAAACACCAATTTAAACTGCTCAGGATAACGTCCAGCATTCCCCAATGTAGCTAGATCCGCTTTAGTGTCTTGCCATATTACATCAAATTTTTCCGATGTACCATAAACAGCATAATCGGGATCTCCGTCAAGGTTAATCGTTACTTCTGCAACATTTCCTCTGTTCAAAAGACCATAGTAAGTTTGCGTCTGGTCATTATAGACTCCTGAAAGTGCTAGATATACCTCATATTGCAGTTCTTTAAAATCAATGTCAAAATACTGCTTATAATATTCTTCAACAATAGACTGTTTTAAGCGTAGTTTCGCTGCACCATCAGCCGTAGAGGCCGCAATCCGGGCATCATAAAATGCTTGGCCCTCCACCAACAAATGCGCTACGGTTTCCGCAAAATCTTCTACATAGTTTGAACGAGAATATTGCGAGATAAAACCTAACCGCAGGGCTTCTGCATCGTTATTTGCACTTGCCGTCCAATCCGCCACATAATCGGTGGTGACCACTCGGAAGGGCGTCGGAATATCCACAATCTGGTTCACGATATGTGTAAATTCGTGATGTATCGTACGTAATCTGCGTTTAATATCCGCCGAATTATTGGGGTTGATATTATTGATGTCGTACAAAACAACCCGGCGTCCACCATCAGCAGTACCTAATGTCACAGTTCCATTGGTGTTATAAGCATGCGAACCAAAAAGCACAAACTGCTTAGGTGTATAGGTTTTGGTAAACTGATCTCCGGCCACTTTCTCATAGACTTTCAGGAAACCATCCAAAATCATGTCAACAGCAGGCTGCACTTGTTCGATACGTGGAGGCGAAATATTCTTGCCTACGTCGGTATGGCTCCGGTCAAAGCGGTAGACCACTTCAACATTATACGGCTTGGTTAAGACATTGTATATATAATCGTCTATTGGCAACTTTTCGAAAGTGTCATAGTTATATTCGGACAAGTCTACGTCCAAGCTCTCGTCTTTGCTACATGATACCACGCTACTTATAGCAAGTAATATGGTGCTAACTGAATAAAATAATCTTTTCATAATCTTTATCTTGGATTTAGTTCAAGACCGGCCAAAGTAGCTTCTTCAGGTAATTGGAATACTCTCCGCAGGTCATCCGCTTCTAAAATTATTTCGCTTTCCGTTCCATCTTCATCAATAAGAATATGTGTAACCGGCAACCTGTGGCGAACGATATCCATCCAACGGATGCCTTCAGTCATAAAAGCGCGCTGTTTGATTCGCAATAAAGCCTCCATCAATGCCTTCTTGGGGTCTTCTATATCATAGGATTCCTGGGCCTTTTCAATGGTCAATCCGTGCGTGGTTAAACTGAAATTGCGGACACGCACGCTTAGAAACTGATTGATATCGACGAGCGCACGAGCAAAATCGCCATTCTGAACATAAGCCTCTGCCCTATTGATCAAGGCTTCGTCTGCTGTAAACAACGGTTGCATCATATACGGAAGACCGATGCCCGCCTGTATGTTGGTATAATGAAAATACTCTTTATACATGTGGACGGTATAATGATTTCCCGAATCGTAGCTGATACCACGAGAATACATCGTTGTTCCATTAAACACCGGTGTATTAAACATCTCGTTGTATTTTTGTTGACCATATCCATATCTCGAATAAATAGAACTGCTTGTTCTTTGAAACACGGAATAAGTTTCGCGCAATAGTAAGTTGTATTCCTTGTCAGCTTTCGTCAATTCAATCAACTGTTCGTCTAATGTATAAGCCTGTATAGTCGTGGCGACACCGCGAAGTTTACCTGTAAAATCACCACCTTGGAATACATTGTTCGCAGCGTCGATGGCCTTGTCGTATTCTCCAGTGAACAGGTAAAAGCGTGCCGCAAAGGCATGCGCCGAAGATGAGGTAAAATGATATTTCGGCACCTTCCAAGTTCCGCCACGCAGAAGTGGCAACCCTGCTTCCAAATCTCTACGTATCTTATCGTAGGTTTCCTTTACCGTACCTCTCTCATACGATGCCAACGCAGTGGTTTCGGGTTCCTCTACGTAGGGAATGCCGGGAGAGGAGTTGTCCCCATCAATATGATATGGCTGAGCAAAAAACAACGCTAACATAAAATGCGCATATGCTCTGGCAACCAAAGCTTCTCCTTTATAAACGTTAGCTTCGTCTCCAAAGCTGTTTTCCGCTATAGCCTGTAGGGCATGATTGGCGGCAGCAATTCCTGCGTACGCTCCGACCCAATATTGCGTCGGCGTATTATTTCCATCTCCGGGGACATCCTCCCAAAAATAATAAAGCGCATACGGATCATCTATGTGTCCAATGGCAGGCCCTTTGTCTATTACGTCGTCCGAGTATGTTTCGGCCATGGCCAAATAGTTATATCTTGGATAGGCGGTTCCCACCAGTTGAGCCAACTTGTCTACATCGTTTATTGTTGTCCGCATATCCGGACTTTGTTCCAGATATTTTTCACATGATATGAAAGGCAAAACGGACGCAATACCTAAAATAATATATTTATATAACTTCATTTCTAATAGCTTTAGTTAAAATCCAACCTTTAACGAGAATGTATATTGCCTTGGAACCGGCATGGCAACCCCACCGTTATTGAAAAATTCGGGATCGGCGCCATTCAACCGTTTATCCGAATACAACAATGCGATATTATTGCCGACCAACGCTAACCTCGCCGATGACATTTTGAGCCTGTTGGCGAATGCCCGAGGCAGTTCGTAAGACAATTGCACCTGCTTTAAACGGATGAAATCCCCTTTGGCAACCCGTTGGTCCGAATAGTTATAAGCATTGTAGGTGTAACGGGCGTTAACCGCTGTGCCATTTGGCCTTAGAATGCGATAACTCAAGGAAGTTTGATCGAGCAACGAAGGTATATTGGTATAGGCCTCATCACCGGGCATTATCCAACGGTTGACCATGTCTTTGCTAATGGCGACCATGTCCGAATAGGACGCTTCATAGGTCGGTTGCAACCTGATCCAATTTCCGGCAGCAAATGTAAACAGGGTGGATAAACCAAATTGTTTATATCTAAAGTTATTATAAAAACCACCATTAAAAGTGGCATCCACAGGGCCATGATACATCAAATAGTCTACTGTTTGGCTTTGCAGATTGAGATAGGTGTCTTTTTCTCCGCCTGTGCCTACATATGTAGGATAACCATATTCCGGATCTAGTCCGTCAAATTTAATAGAGAAAAGGCCCCGTTGTGCATAATTTTCTCTCGGCGCACCTTCGGCACGAGTAGAGTTCCAGATATTCTGGTTGATTTTCAAATTGGTGACCCTATTCTTGTTGATCCCGAAGTTGAATTGGGTGTTCCAACTGAATCCATCTTCAATTTTAAACGGAACTCCTGCAATCGTCAACTCAAATCCACGCGACGTCATATCGGCATAGTTGGCATTTTTGGTGAATTGCCCACCAACGCCCGAAGTCCTGATAGGTCCGATCAAATCAAATATATTTCTACGGTACCAATCCGCTGTAATATTGATTTTATCAAAGAGTCTAAGGTCTGCCCCGATATTTAGTTCATATGATTTCTCCCAAGTCAATTCCGTATTTTTCAACGCCTCCAAGAAAATCAGCGCCTCTTTTTCATCTTCATATGGCCGATATGATATCTGGTTATAGAAAATAGCAGTCGAATTTTTAGCATTTCCCAGACTGGCTACTAAACCATATGTACCGCGAATACTCGCAGTGGACAGATATCCGTTATCTGAATTGAAAAATGCTTCTTGATCTATATTCCACTTACCAGACACATTCCAAGTAGGCAACCAACGCGCAACGGCAGATTCACCCATTTTGTTGGCTCCGTCCAAGCGGGTTGTAAAGTTTACACTATACCTTTCCTGATAAGCATATGCACCACGAAATGCCCCAGCCACATAACGATCCCATTCATAGCCCATTCCAAAATACGGCTCTCCTCCTTCTATCATCTTTTTGAAATAGCGATAGTTTGGGTTGACCAAACCACCATTACCGAATTGATAACCTATCCCTTGATAGCTTGGATCTTGTCTGTCAGTTTGTCTGATTTCAAACGATCCGAACATATTCAAATGATGATTTTCATTAAACTTGTTGTTATATTCCAAGTTTGATCTGAAATAATAGTTCTTCAAATTATTCAAATTCGTGTTATAAAAACCTCCTTCGGGCAGTATAATCAGTGGCAGACCATTTGGATCGTCCGGGTCTTTGTACAAGAATCTATTGTCGTTTGCGATTGTAGCATCTCCTGCTGCCCGAAACGCATTCGCCATGTTTGATTTCTCGGTAACGTGATGTTGCCGTTCCGTGCGCGCATAACGATAAGCTCCGTCCACGGATGCGGTTAATTCAGGTAAAATTTTGTAGCGCAACCCTCCCTGTACTTTCAAATCCAAGAACTGAAGCGTCAAATAATTTTCCTCAATTTCGTTGAGAATATTAAAAGGGGCATAATTTAACGTGAAGTATTCTAAATCGCCGTTCTCGTCATAGGGCGTAATCAATCGAGAAGTATTCAATGCGTAGGAATATGGATTGATATCGAAATCTCGTGAGTATTTACCATACACTGGATCCGATTGCCTTGTTAACGTACCCGGAGTTCTTTGATCTCTAATAGAACCATTCACTAAAACCTCTGCAGAAAACTTATCGCTAAAATTCAGATTGTTTCTAAAATTAGCAGTATAGCGTTTTACATTATCACCCAAAGTCTGTCCATTATCGTGCAGGAAGCTGGTGGAAAAATAGGTCTGCGCCTTTGCAGTTCCTGACATGATGCTAACCGAATGGTCCTGCATTAATGAATTCCTAAACAGCACATCAAACCAATTGGTATTGGCTTGGGCATAACGTTCCAGAAATTCAAGCTTGGCCTCTACTGTATTCTCCAACCCATATGTACCTGTATTTGAGTCGTATTCATACATTTTGTTATACATCTTATGAAAAACTCCACCTGTCGCGCTTCTGGAGACAGAACTATGGTTGAAAAAACCTTTATTATCCTGTTCAATCAATATAGACATTTGCTCTGCTGAGTTCATAATATCAAACTGATTGTAATTAGGTTTAAGATAGGTCGTAAAGTTTGCGGTATAGCCAACTATGGGCTTCCCCTCAGTATTACGTCCTCTTTTTGTTTTGACAACAACCACTCCGTTCATCGCCCGCGCACCATACAAGGCAGTAGCTGCAGCATCTTTTAAAATGTTCAGCTCTTCAATATCATCCGGATTCAATCCGGCAACAGAAGAACCGATCAGCGTATTGGCGTCTCCGGTAGACAGCGCCTCATTTGAAATATTAACTACATCCTCTAAGATAATTCCATCTACAACCCACAATGGTTTATTGTCTCCGCTTAATGAGGTTGCTCCACGTACACGAATTTTCGGTGCCGCACCAAATGTGCCGGATACATTTTGTACCGATACACCGGCTGCTTGTCCTTCCAACATACGTGATATATCGGGAATCCCATTTCGTTCGGCATCTTTTGCACTGACACGGGTACTTGCACCGGTAAACAACTTTCTATCAAGATTCTGGTATCCCGTAGCCACTACTTCCACCTCATCAATCACCGAATCCATTGATCTCAGCGTGACCGATAGAGAACTACGTCCATTTACCTGAATCGTCTGCTTTTGAAACCCCACAAAACTGATCTCCAATTCGGCATTAGGTTCTACCACAATGGAAAAATGACCAGCATTGTCAGTAGCAACTACAATAGAGGTACCTCTAACCGCGACAGTTACACCTGCCAATGCATTACCTTCGGAATCTCTTACCGTTCCTGTTATCCTATTTTGCGATTGCAATACGTGATCCTGAACAGCCGAAGCTTTTACGTCTATTTCGCTCCGAGGCACAGGCGTGATGGTTACCGTCTCTGCGAATACTTTATAATTGTATTTCCCCTTGAGCAATCTGCCCATGGTCTCTTCCAACGATGCGTTTTTGACGCTGATTGAAACACGATCTGATTCTTTTAGTAATTCGTCGGCGTAGAGAAAACGGTATTGGGTTTGTTTGGAAATTGCCGAAAGAACATCTTCCATTTTAGCCTTCTCCATGGATAGGGTGACCTTTTGGGCGACCACCTTAGCCTGAACCCCGACCACCATCAGCAACATGATTAATGTCGTTAATTTCATAAGCAATAGCGGCTTACATACAGACTGCCAATGACTTTTGAGCCTATATGTTTGGTCTAAACATAAGTTATTCATACATTTGTTAGTTGAGTTAAGATAATTTAATAATTCAGTGTTATCGTTGACTTTGACACATTATGAAACAGGGATGCTGCAACATTCCTGTTTTTTGTGTTTTTTGGTTTTGTTTAAGGTACATGTTGCTTCATATGCTCTTCATTTTTTATGATTATTTATTATTGCTTTTTTCACGAACCAACAATTGGTGTCCTTCAATCTCAAAAGACAATCCACCAAGATATCCCAGCATATCTAATACTTCTGATAGCTTAACCTGCCTGCTAATTTTACCCGAATAACTCTTATCCAATGGCACCGTTCCCTGCAATTTGACGTCCAAATCGTACCAACGGCTTATTTCATTGAGTATTTGCACAATGTTATCCCTCTTGAAATAGAACTCTCCGTTTTTCCAAGCAATTTCGCGGGCCAAATCGGCTTTGACTGTATAGATATTCCCACCGCTGTAGTCGCCACGCTGTCCGGGAACTAACGTGGCGGTTTCCGCACCTGCCTGTAATCTTACCCGTCCCTCCACCAAAGTGGTACGGACTCCACGATTATGGCTGTTGACATTGAATGATGTTCCCAACACTTCAACGGCGATTCCTTCGCATTCAACAATAAACGGTTTATTAGGATTATGGGCGACTTCAAAATAGGCCTCTCCTTCCAAAACAACCTTCCGCTCGTTCCCGGAAAACACATTGGGAAATTTCAGGCGCGACATCGCGTTGACCCACACCTTGGTACCGTCGACAAGAACAATGGAGAAATACGCCCCCTTCGGAACAACCAAAGTGTTGAAGGCTATTTCATGTGCTTTTTCGTCTTCAACTGTATAATGCAACTCGTTATTTTTGGTCTGCAAGGAGATTCCCTGTCGATTGATGACCTGCGTTGTGCTGTCGATCTGAACAGTGCTTCCATCGCTGAGAATCAATTGAGCTCCTTGCGCGGCCGGCAACACGTCATTCTTGTAAGTCATTTTGGGAGATATATCTTCTACCTCTCTATGCTGATTCTTTATGAAGTAGAATAGCGTAAAAACTGCCAACAATATTCCGGCTACTGCTCCCCATATCGGAAAATGAAGTTTTCGGACTTTGGGCTCACTTTCATTTATTCGTTTGCACACAGATTCCCAATCCTTTTCCACATCTATCGACGACAAGAATTCCAAATCCTTACGAATAGTTTTTGCTTGTTCAAATTCACGCAACAGCGCTTTATTAGCTTCATTTTGTTGTATCCACGCGTCAAAAATCTGTTGCTCTGAAGGTGTCAATTTGTCCTTCAAGTATTTGATCAAAAGTGGTGTTATCTCATATCGGTTAGTAGCCATACAATAATAAAGAAACATTGCATGACAAAAAGGGTGACAAGAAAATGAAAAAAATTTGTGGTGTTATTGATTAGAGGTCAGTCTTCAGTAATTTTAAACTTCAAACCTTAAACTTCAAACTTCAAATTAGTTTGCCATTAACACTTCAGCAACAAAAGAAATATGGCCATAAACTCAGGGCTAAGCTTGGCTTTGAGAATTTTCAGTCCCCGCTGTTTTTGTGTCTTTACAGTATTAACACTGATGTCCAATTCTTTCGCAATCTCCAAGTTGGACAGCCCTTCTAAATACCCTTTCCTAAAGATAAGGCCACAGGAAGACGGCATTTTCTCAATAATGGCCATAATTTCGGATATCACTTCAGAACGAATGATATCATTTTCGATTTGGGTTTCCATGGATTCTTCAAATCCAGTCCTTTCCCAATACCTGTTGATAATATTTTTTTGCCTAGCGACATTAAAACAAGCAAATCTTACCGAAGAGTACAAAAAACTCCTTATAGCATTCTCCTCAGCGGAGATGTTCTCTTCTTGTCGATAATAGGTTACGAAAACATCCTGCACAATATCCTTTGCCAGCTCCATGTCGCTCACCATCTTCCATGCATAATGGCACAATGGTCTATAATATTGTTTAAATAGGATTTCTGTATTCATTTCAATTATCTCCTTTTCACACACCCTCGAAATGATTAGATTTACTTGGTAAAGCACTGATAATCAATAAAAAATTGATTTTTATCATCAAAACTATACTACAATAATACTATCTTTTTTTTAAACAAAAAAACTTAATCCTATTTTTTCTCAAATAAAATCAAAACCCGCTTATCCCGGTAATATCCTGTCCTGTAATTAGCAAATGAATGTCGTGCGTACCTTCATAGGTGATCACCGACTCCAGGTTCATCATGTGGCGCATAATCGGATAATCGCCCACGATGCCCATAGCACCTAATATTTGCCGGGATGCTCTCGCTACTTGCAAGGCCATGTGCACATTGTTCCGCTTGGCCATCGAGATTTGTTGCGGGGTAGCTTTCTCATCGTTTTTTAGGGTGCCCAAACGCCAAGCCAGCAATTGGGCCTTGGTAATTTCGGTCAGCATTTCTGCCAGCTTCTTCTGTTGCAACTGATAGGAAGCAATCGGTTTTCCGAACTGTTGTCGCTCCAATGCATATTTTACGGCCGTCTCATAACAGTCTATCGCCGCACCAATCGCTCCCCAAGAAATACCATATCGAGCCGAATTTAAACAGGATAACGGCCCGCGCATACTCTGAACGCTCGGTAAAATATCCTCTTCTGTCACATATATATGGTCAAAAACCAACTCTCCTGTTTTGGAAGCACGCAAAGACCATTTGTTCACTGTTTCGGGCGATGAAAAACCTTCCATCTCTCGACGGACAAGCACCCCCCTTACCTTTCCGGCATCGTCTTTGGCCCATACTACCGCGATATCACATAAAGGCGCATTGGTAATCCACATCTTGGCACCATTTAAACGGTATCCACTCCCGTCTTTAGTCAATCGGGTTTCCATACTGGACGGATCTGAGCCGTGGCTAGGTTCTGTCAAGCCAAACGCGCCAATAATGTCACCCTTAGCCAATCCTGGAAGATAGGATTGCTTTTGCGCTTCTGAACCATATGTATAAATAGGGAACATCACTAAAGATGACTGAACGGAAGCAGCGGAACGGACCGCCGAATCTCCTGCTTCCAATTCCTGCATAATCAATCCATAGGACAGCTGATCTAATCCCGCTCCGCCATATTCTTCGGGAATATAAGGCCCCAAAGCTCCAATATTTCCTAGTTTCTGCATTAATGAGGGAAATTCTCGATGCTGTTGGGCCATTTCATCAATAACCGGCTTGATCTCAGCTCTCACAAAGTCCCGAACGCTTTGGCGAATCAACTTATGCTCCTCCGAAAGAAGATCGTCTATTTGATAATAATCTGTATTTATCGTTTCCATAATTATGGGCTTAAATTCCTCTTTGCTATAAAGTTAAAAAATATTTTACACACAAAATTTCATTTTTAAAAATAAAATTCACTATTTTTATAAAATCATCGAACAAAATAAACCGGCTTATGATAAAAAAGGAATTAAAAGCGTTAGGAATAGATGGCCCTGTTGACGGAACATCCACAGGAAGCAAATGGTTTGCTACAGGTGAAAAAATTACTTCTTTTTCTCCTGTAGACGGAAAACCCATTGGACAGGTCGTTAGTTCTACGAAGAAAGATTATGAAAAAGTTTTAAAAAATGCCATAGCGGCGAAAAGAATTTGGGCAGATACTCCGGCTCCTAAACGTGGTGAAATCGTGCGCCAGTTTGGCGACCGTCTTCGGGAACTTAAGCCTGTATTAGGCAAATTGGTATCGTATGAGATGGGCAAGTCCTATCAAGAAGGTTTAGGAGAAGTGCAGGAAATGATTGACATCTGTGACTTTGCTGTCGGCCAATCTCGTCAATTGTATGGATTCACCATGCACTCAGAAAGACCATCCCACCGGATGTATGAGCAATATCACCCGTTGGGAATAGTGGGCATTATTTCTGCCTTTAATTTCCCTGTAGCTGTATGGGCATGGAATGCTGCTCTAGCATTAATCTGCGGCAATGTAATTATCTGGAAAGGTAGCGAAAAGACACCGCTATGCGCTGTAGCTTGCCAAAAGATATTGGCCGGTGTGTTAAAAAACAACAAGCTTCCTGAAGGAATTGCCTCTTTGGTGACGGGTGATGCCGAGGTGGGCAAATGGTTGGCAGAGGATACGCGCATTCCCCTAATATCGGCGACAGGTTCTACGCGTATGGGCAAACAAGTGGCAACAACCGTGGCCAACCGCTTAGGCAAGTCATTGCTGGAATTAGGAGGCAACAATGCTATTATCGTAACACCAGAAGCGGATCTGAAAATGACCATTATCGGGGCGGTTTTTGGGGCTGTGGGAACTGCCGGACAACGATGCACAAGCACACGTCGGTTAATCATCCATGAAAGTATATATGACAAAGTTAAAAAATCGTTAGTAGATGCCTACAAGCAAATCCGGATCGGAGATCCATTGGATGTCAAAAACCATATGGGGCCATTGATCGACACCGATGCAGTACAACATTATTTACGAGCCATCGATAAAATAAAAGAGCAAGACGGCAAAATATTAATAAAAGGTGGGGTATTGACAGGAAAAGGTTATGAAAGCGGCTGTTATGTGCAACCCGTCATCGCTGAGGTAGAAAACCATTTTGAAATTGTGCAAACCGAAACTTTTGCGCCCATTCTATACCTTATTAAATATAGCGGATCCGTCGAAAATGCCATTGCACTGCAAAATGATGTGGCCCAAGGACTGTCCTCTGCCATTATGACCTCTAATCTCCGAGAGGCTGAACTGTTTTTAAGTCATAACGGATCAGACTGTGGCATTGCCAATGTGAACATTGGCACTTCGGGCGCGGAAATCGGAGGGGCCTTTGGAGGAGAAAAAGAAACGGGAGGAGGCCGGGAGTCCGGTTCAGATGCATGGAAAGCTTACATGCGCAGACAGACCAACACGATCAACTACAGCACGAGTTTACCATTAGCACAAGGCATTAAATTTGATTTATAACATGAGAGAACTACATAAACAATTATCCAAGCATCTTTTGGCAGATGGACTGCCTATCGAATTTGATTTAGAAAAGTCACATGGTTCCTATATTGTGGACCGCAATGGCGATGCATATATCGATATGTTTTCGATGTTTGCCTCCTCTCCGGTCGGCTATAATCATCCGCATATCGTGGCGCAACAAGATTTTCTGGGTCGCATGGCTGTCAATAAACCGGCCATGTCGGATATTTATCCTTACCAGTACGCCGACGTCGTCAATACATTCTCTCGTGTGGCGATTCCAGAGGAATTGTCCTACTGCTTTTTTATTTCCGGAGGCACCTTAGCTGTAGAAAATGCATTGAAGGCGGCTTTCGATTGGAAAACCCGATTAAATCTGTCCCGAGGTATCGACAAGGAAGCTGGGCAAGTGATCCATTTTAAACAGGCCTTTCATGGCCGATCGGGTTATACCCTTTCGCTAACCAACACTAAAGACCCGAGAAAGTATATGTATTTTCCGAAATTTGATTGGCCAAGGATCACAAATCCCATGTTGCATTTTCCCTTAACAGATGACAGTATTGCCAAAACAATAGAACAGGAAAAAATTGCTATCCAACAAATAGAAGATGCTTTGGATAAAAATCCGAATGAAGTTGCCTGTATCATTATAGAACCCATCCAGGCTGAGGGTGGCGATAATCATTTTCGCAAGGAATTTTTCCAGAAACTGCGTCAAATTTGTGATGAGCATGAGATTTTGTTGATTCTGGACGAGGTACAGACCGGATTGGCTATGACCGGAAAAATGTGGGCTTACCAACATTACGACATTGTGCCGGATGTAATTTCGTTTGGCAAAAAGTCCCAAGTATGTGGCATATTAGCCAACAAAGCTAAGTTTGATCGAGTGGAAAACCATGTTTTTAAAGAATCAAGCCGCATCAATTCTACTTTTGGGGGCAATTTTATCGATATGCTCCGCTTTAAAATGATTTTGGAAATTATCGAACAGGAAAATCTAGTAGAAAGAGCCTCTGAAACAGGGAGATATTTATTGGGTAAAGTCCAGCAATTGGTGGACACACATCCCCATTTAAGCAATGCCCGCGGGCTTGGTTTGTTGGTCTCCTTCGATTTCGACACTGTGGAACAACGAGATGCTTTCGTCAAAAAAACGATGGAACACAAACTTATCATCTTGGGCTGTGGCGAACGTAGTATCCGGTTTAGACCACATCTTACAGCTACCGTTGAAGATATCGATAAAGCTATTGACATTGCAGAGAAGTGCATGTAAGCGTTTAGCGTACAAACCTTAAATCATCCGTACATCTCTCTATATACTATCAAGCTTATAGATGTCACAGATAGCACAGGTTTCCCTCTCTATGGAAATCTGTGCTATCTGTTAGATTAATCGACAACAAGCTAATCAGATAATTCTCCAATCTGAAAAACTTATCTTCATCGATATCCTTGCCATTTTCTATTTCATTTGCCACTCCATCCTTCAGGCTGCATTCGGAACGAATAAAATGAAGGTATCTCAACTGGAATCATATAGTTCAAAAGTGGAAGCGGTCCGCAACTTGCATTGCCTAAACCTTGTTGAATACAATCCAAGCTAAGGAAAATGGCATCCTGACGAATTTCTCCTAATTTAAAATCGTGGGCAACCTTCCAAACATCTTGATCCGTAAAGTGCAGGGCACTGAAGCTCATCCGATCTTTCGATACAATCTTAAGACCTTTTCCTTCCGAGTTCTTTAACAAAGTCCAACGGATTCCCTCCCTATTTCCCATACTCTGCGCACGTATATAATGCTCTTCTTCCATGTCTTTGGGCGATGTTTCATACTGTCCGACAAATGCCCCACTTTTACGATCCGCATAATTTTCATAAGGACCATTTCCATAATAAATGATCTTGTCAAAATCTGGACGCAATACCATCTGCAACCCAAGACGGTGAACGATATCAGCATTGCTCGGCAAGGTAAAATAGCTGTCCACATCGATTGTTCCATTGCTATAAATGGTATATTGAAGCGTGAACGGAACCTGAATATTACGTGGTGCTTGAATGACCGCCGTGCTACTGTGGATGACTGTCACTTTTTTCCGTTGTTCATCCACATTGAAATGCACATAAGGGGATGAATAGGTTGTTGGATAATAATTTTGATCGGTATATTTATCGTTATTGACACTTCTATACCAGTTAAATGCCAGTCCAGATTCATTTTTCAACAACTCCTCATTCCCATACACAAGCGATAGCATTTGACCAGAGAACCGATCGAATACCACCTGGAATTGCGCACCTTGAATAACGATGTGCTGCTCCTGCTGTTCCACATGCAACGTATCCATATGTGCAGTCGATATTGCTTCCGGTGCAGGTCTGGACGTTAATGCAAATTGCTCTGAAGCCACAACGAAACCTTTTTCCGCCCAAAGATTATCTTCTTTTAACTCAACATAAATATTGAGGTGATATTCTTTTCCTACTTCAAATTGACGTTCAAAAGGTATCAACAAGATCGTTTCATCATCCGGAGCGAGTGAAAGATCGCCTATGACACCATCTTGCACACGTATGCCTTCTTTCTGTACTTCCCAACGCAATACAAACTGATCCAAATTGGTGAAATCGTATTTATTCAGCAACTTTATTTTGTTGCTTACCAAGGCATAAGGTTTGATTTTAACATATTGATAAATTTTCTTTACCTCTTTCAACTTCGCCGTCACACGTCTATCGGGTGTCGTCAACCCATTATTGGAAAAATCGCCATCGGTAGGGCTCTCACCAAAATCGCCACCATAGTAAAAGCGGTCTTTGGGTTCTCCGGGCTTATTATGAGCCTGATCTGCCCAATCCCATATACAACCGCCGATCATCCGTTGCGAATTTCCTTCTATGTAATCCCAATATTCCTCCAAATTACCCATTGCATTACCCATTGCATGCACATACTCACAAAGAAAATAGGGTTTATCACTACGCTGCTGGTCGAATCGGATCATCCGATCTATAGCCGGATACATATGTGAATCCATATCCGCCACTTCATTCTTACCTTCGTAGTGAACAGGGCGTTTTTGCGGGTCCAATTCCTTCACGCGCTGATACATATCCTCAAAGTTGCGGCCACCTCCACTCTCATTACCCAAAGACCAAAAGATCACCGAAGGATGATTCCTATCGCGCAACACCATGCGCTCCACCCGATCCAAATATGCGGGCTTCCATGTTTCCTTATCCGAAAGGCTATGGTTACCATGATTTTCTACATCGGCTTCATCCATTGTATATAAACCATAGTAATCCAATATCGCATACATTTTTGGACTATTGGGATAGTGGCTGGTGCGCAATGTGTTGATATTATGTTGTTTCATCATCAGCACATCTTTCAACATGGATTCTACCGGAATAGTCTTTCCAAATTCCGGGTGGGTATCGTGCCGATTGACTCCTTTGAAAAAAACCTGTTTACCATTTACAAAAACACGCTTGTCTTTAATTTCGACTTTACGGAAGCCAATTTTGGTCGACACCGCTTGTGTTTCTTTCCCGTTTTCATCTTTTAACGAAAGAATAAGCGTATAGAGGTGTGGCGTCTCGGCCGACCAAAGTTTTGGTTTCTGCACATTGGATTCAAAATGCAATTGCGCGATTTGTTGAGCGGAAATATTAAATTCCTGGGTAGATGCTGCAACTATTTCGTTTTTCGCATCTAATAACGTCATGTCTAATACTCCTCGCTTTTGAGGTGTCTCTGTTGCGGAATTTAACTGTACATCCAATCCAAATGTCGCACTATTAAAACCATTTTCGGGAAATGAAACCGTATGACGGTAATCAAATACGTGTGTTTTGGGCAAGGCGTACATAAAGACATCACGATGTATCCCGCCAAAGCGGAACATGTCTTGATCTTCCAAATAACTTCCGTCCGTCCATTTGTATACTTCTACGGCCAAGAGATTATTACCCCTTTTTAATGCTCCAGTGATGTTAAATTCAGCAACATTATTTGCTCCCTCGCTGTAGCCTATTTTTTTGCCATTTACCCATACGTAAAAACCGCTATATACACCATCAAAATGTAAGATGACCTCTTGCCCTTTCCAAGAATCCGGGATGGTAAAGGTTTTCCGATAAGATCCTACAGGGTTAGGCTCTTTCTCATTCGTATAACCTTTTTGTGGTTGGATAAAGGGTGGTCGATTGGCAAATGGATAGCGAATATTCGTATAGATAGGCGTACCGAAGCCCAACATTTCCCAACAAGACGGAACCAGAATACTGCCCCATTTCGAATCGTTATAATTCGTCCGATAAAAATGTTCAGGGCGCTCATCCGGCTGTTTACTCCATGAAAATTTCCACGAACCATTCAACGATTGATACATTGGAGATGTCGGCAATAACCACGGTTTTCCAAAATATTCGTCGCTTTGCAAGCTTTTGGTATCGGGGTAGGGAATGAACGTTGTATGTCCGGGCAATTTATTAATCTGGAAAACGGTTTCATTCTGCCAGTCCTCCTCTCCTCTTAACACAAAGTCTTTCGGAAGTTTAACTTCCGTTTCTTCTAAACGCCACACTTGGAAGCCCGTTGATAATTGATATACTTTAGCCCCTTCTCTTTCTTCCTGCAAGACCCCCAACGACATGCCATTCAAACTATGTTGGATCTGTACTGCTCCAGTTCCTGTTACGATAATTTTCCAATGTTGGTTCGTGTTGGACGGTTCGGCATCCCATTGAATGATAGGGTTACCTCTACCTTGCTGTATATTTCCATTGTCAATCCCTTTATCTGTATATGGATTAGTAATAACATAATAGCCGTTTTGAAGAGGGGTGATTCGCCACAGTTGGCCCTTACTGTCCTTCTGTACCGGCCGCAACGTAATCGGTGCATCATTGTCAAACGTTTCCTGGTTATCCCAAACCATACCTGAAGGGCTCACTATCCTATAGAGGGTCTCTGGATTGATATCCTGTGCCAAAATAGAGAGACAAGTAAAAATAAAAGAGGTCAAAAGACCAATTGTACGCATGCTATGTCGTATCATTATGAAGAAATCTAAAATTTATATCTATAACCGTCAGTACACCCACCTATTATTCGCTGGTATTGTAAAAATCATTAAAACTAGCTGGTTATGTATGGTCCATACATCCAAGGTAAGATCTACCATCCTTGCAAAAGTAGATAAACAAATTTGCAACTCCAAGATGTAAGTTTATCGATTTAGCTTAATATTTACGTGAGATATTGAAAACAGGATAGTCCGTTTGCAACTCACGTCAAAGGTCAAAATTTTGTCTTAATCCAAAATAGCGGTAATGGCTTGTTTAAAACGGGTTCTAACAACCTTATCATGTAACTTAGCAGGCTTCCATTTTGGTGATTTTTCCATTACACGCAAGGCTTCTTCAGCAAATTCCGGACTGATTTTATCTTTATTCACAATTTCAATATCACAAATTTTACCATCTTCACATACCGTAAATTCCAAATAAGCGGTCTGCTTCATGCCATAATTGACATATGCTGTGCTATCCATGGCCTGTATAGCCTCCGTAACATCGAGATTATGTTGCAAAAAACGTTGCCATCCGCGAATACCTCCGGGAAACTGGGGTATTTGATCTACATACCCCACTATTGTTGTGTCCTTTACTGCACTATCCTTCTGTTGGGCAAATAGGGGCGCATCAAGATAAAGCATGAAGCCGATAAACACCGCAAAAAATATGTTCTTTTTAATATCCATTTCCCTATGCTTTAAATCCCCGTTTATAACCACAAAACACAAGCCAAAAACCTATTACTCTGTTGCCTTTTTACCACTATTCCAACGGCAATTCAATAGATTCTCTAAAACCATCCTCCGGGTTTAAGATAAAACTCATTGGATGCTCCGGATCCTTAATGATTTCAAACAGGGTAAATCCCCAAGGCTTCCAAAAATTCTCCAATACCTGTCCATAGGTCTTCGCTTGCCAATTGTCAAAAATAGGTTTAAGCGTCCAATCATTCAACGGCATGGGTTCAACATACACCTTTTGAGGTGTCTCCATGTAAGTATATTCCGGCAAGCGGTTAAATAAATAAGCTGAATAAAAATAGCGTGCACAAATCTCCTCAAATTGTAGGGGATGCAATACTTTTCCTGCTATTTTCTTTAAGGTATCTTCGTGATAGATGGCATGCGTTCCATTGTCCTGCAGGGTGGCAATCAGTGCGAAATCACGCATCCGAAGTGAAAACACAAGTGTATTGATCTCATCACGATAGCTGAAGGTATCGGGAGCATTTTTGACGGGCAATACTAAAATGCTAAACGGAAAACGGTTTTCAAATTCCATAGGCACAACGATCGATTGTAACATGGCATGCAGATTCCTGAACTTATGCACCAAAGCTTGTGAAAAATTCAACTCTTCACCTGATAAAAAAGCTTGTTTTATCCCCGCTTGAATCTCATTGAATACCACTCCATATAATATCCTTGCCACCCAATGAAACAAGGTCAACTGATCCAAGTTGCTCACTTCTTCAAACCCGGCCTGCATCGCATGTTTTACTTGCTTTTCCACTTGCTCAAAGGCCAAGGCTGTGCTTACGGAACACGGAAGCTTCAGCGACTTATAGCTCACGATATTTTCGTCGAGCATCTTAAACGCTTTGTCCTCCAAATCAAAAGACCGCATCATCCAAACTGGAAAAACCTGAATCTGCTCGTCGCCCGACCGCAAGGCCTCCCCAGTCAGAAAACAAGTTTGGTTATCAAATGTAAAATCCAAAAAAGGATTGTAAAGTCTCGATGCCATCATATGGCAAAGGTAGGCGTTTGGAATGTAATTATAGGTTGTCAAAAGGTAAAATATACCTCCATGTGGCAGGTAACAAACTTAAAAGTAAAACGAATATGCTACAAATATAAATCTCCACCCGTAGCTTAAACCACGGGTGGAGAATAATTCTTCCTAAAATCGATGGTCAAGCCAATGTATGATATTTCTGAGGAATTGAACATGTTGTGTTCCATCCGGATGGTTCATTCCCCTTTTTTGGCTATTAACACCCTGCAGCTGAGCCGTAAAGGGTGACCCATCGGCAAATACGCACACTCGGCCTCTCCCACATTCCAAAATGGCACCATTAGCAATATGCTGTCCGGATATATAGGGAACAGTTTCCATAAAATTAGGATGCATCTGTTCTAATTTTGAAGGCAGATAAATGCGATAATCTTTACCTAAAACGGAGATAAACTCCGCCTCTAAAGGAGCAATAAAACCACTACCGCCTGAACACCGTATACTATCTATTTGCGGAGCGGGAGCAGCGGTAACCTTCATATTTAATAAATTGTTTCGTGCTTTCGAAAAGATTTCGGCCCCTCTGTCCATACGTTCAGTGAATCCATTGATGAAATTAAAACCGAAACGAGCTGCCAAAGCACTGACCGCTCCGGCGCTCGGCATGTGGTCGGCTATTAAAAATAAGCTTCCCCCTTCGTCGTGTACCCAATGATACAATGCTTCTATTTCCTGGTCGCTATAGACGGACGGATTGGGCAAATCCCATTTTTCCAAATCGCTGAGTGCATTCACCGTGACAAATACTGAAGCCAGCTTCAATGCATCCAAAGAAATAGATTGATTTATTTCGTTTACACGATAGCCGTCAGCTTTCAACACGTCTGCAAACGCTTTATATTGACCGGTTAACGAAAAAGGATTATTATGATAGGTATCGTAATATACCAGTGGCCCTTGCCCCTCCTCATACACAGCATCTGTAATCGACACCTTAAAATATGGGTCGGAAACGGTCTGCGCAAAAACGGGGAAAAACCCGACCAGCAATACATATGCAACAAAATAGTATCTCATAACTTTTTATTATAACACCCGTTGTGCATTATAAGCTCTATTTTGTCATCCTGACGATAGGAAGGATCT
>JBEBRE010000046.1:0-21331 GCA_040394995.1 Sphingobacterium wenxiniae | reverse complement strand
GTATAACAAATAATATACCAATACATTGTCCTGCATAAAATGGCGGACAAGCCGAAAAAATGACATTTTTAATTCTTACTCTCTGTTCAGTCTCATCTTAAATAAAAAAATAAATAAAAAATTTTGTTATTTAAACGATTAAGCTTATACTTGTCTTCAAATAATTATAAACTTATAAAATCAGTTCCATGGCGATGGATTTTTTTGTACTTAATAGCTTAATCGATTAAGCTAAAATAGTGTAAAAAACATTTGCCTCACAAAGAATATAAATCTTCATTAACATAAAATTGGTATTCTATGAAAAAGTACATTTTTTTAGCGTGTTTAATCGCATTTGGTTACACTTCATCTGCTCAAAACTTCAATGGTGCAGATATGGGGATGGGCAATCTATCCAAATTATCCAATGCGAAAACCAGATCAATCAGTCCCGAGAATTTTAGTGGTGCAAAAGGTAAAGGTGGTATGGCAGACCCTAGAGGAGGAGAACCACAGCACAATGTGTCAAATGCCTCTCGTGCGGCTCGGGAGCTGGGTGTGGGCTGGAAGGTCAATCCGTATGTCCATATCGGCGCAGGTGAAACCTTTACTTTGGCTGAAATTGATGGATCGGGCGTGATTCAGCACATCTGGATGACGCCTACCGGAAATTGGAGCCACTCCATTTTACGGTTCTATTGGGATGGCGAGACGGAACCTTCTGTCGAAGCTCCTGTAGGTGCTTTTTTCGGAATGGCCTGGAACCGATTTGCCCCATTAAATTCTTTGGCGATGACCGTAAATCCCGGTAGTGCCTTTAATTCCTATTGGCAGATGCCTTACCGCAAGAAATGCAAAATCACTATGGAAAATATCAGTGCACACTCCATGGTTCTTTACTATCAAGTTAATTACATAGAAACAGAAGTTGGCAATGATGAAGCTTATTTCCATGCGCAATATAGACGGTCAAACCCTACCCAAGGCTCATTGCACACCATCATTGACGGTGTAAAAGGTAAAGGACAGTATGTGGGAACGTATATGGCCGTAGGTGTGAACAACACTGGTTGGTGGGGCGAAGGTGAAGTGAAGTTCTTCTTGGACGGCGATAAGGATTTTGCAACCATTGTGACGACAGGTTTGGAAGACTACTTCTGCGGTTCCTACAATTTCGAAAACAGAAATCCTCGAGAGCAAAACAGATATCAAGAGTTCAGCACGGCTTATGCCGGTTTGCATCAGGTAATTCGCCCGGACGGAATGTACGATTCGCAACAACGTTTTGGCATGTACAGATGGCATATTTTGGATCCTGTGCGGTTTGACGGAGATTTGAAGGTAACCGTACAGGATTTGGGCTGGCGGTCTGAAGATCGGTATTTGCCACAGCAGTCCGACATCATTACGGTTGCTTATTGGTACCAAACAGAACCGCATGCTAAATTTAAACCACTTCCTGGCAAGAATGGTGTAGAAATCAATTAAAGGGCAAAATCAACAAATTATGGAAACAAAACTGTTCAAGACAATGGTCATACTTTCGATTTTGTTCACGGGATGTCAAGGGACGGGTAGCTCGAATAAAGAAAAGGTAACCACAACGCCTACTTTTGGTGACGATGTGTCTTTTCTGCAAAAATGGGACGAGAAACTCGTTGTCCTTTCCGTGTCAGGAGGAGATGCCCAAATTATCGTTTCTCCAAAATATCAGGGGAAGGTGTTTACTTCTACGGCTGAAGGGCTGAAGGGGAAAAGCTTTGGCTGGATAAATTATCCTGCTTTCGATAAAGAGATTGATCCGCACATGAATGCCTATGGAGGCGAAGATCGTCTGTGGCTAGGGCCAGAGGGTGGGCCTTTCTCCTTGTATTTCGAACCTGGCAAGGAAATGGTGTTTGACAACTGGCATACCCCTGCACCGATCGATACCGAGAGCTGGGAACTCGTTTCTTCCTCGGAAAAAGCTGTACAGCTTTCTAAAGACATGGAGTTGCAAAACTATGTCGGAACACGTCTTAAGATAAACATCGACCGACAGGTTGAGATTTTGGAGCCTTCGGCAATTGAAAGCATGCTTTCAATTGCATTGGGCGATAAGATAAAATCCGTAGGTTTTAAGACAACGAATACATTGCGGAATACGGGAGATTTTGCATGGAACAAAGAGACAGGTGCGCCTTGTATGTGGAACCTTGACATGTTTACACCCACTCCTGAAACGGTTATTTTGATACCGTATAAAGAAGGAGGAGAGGGCAAGATAGCTACTACCGATTATTTTGGTGAAATTGACTCCGATCGGATTGCGATGGAAAATGGTGTATTGTATTTCAAGGCAGACGGTTTGTCGAGAGGCAAGTTAGGCATTCCGCCACATCGGGTAAAACCTGTTGCAGGTAGCTATGCTGCCGATGAGGGTGTACTGACCATTACACTTTTTGATGTGGACAGCATGGCAACATACTTGAACCAAGAATGGACCACGGAAAAAGACCCCTTCCAAGGAGATGCCATGAATGCTTACAACGACGGTCCTTTGGCCGATGGCTCGCAGATGGGACCTTTTTATGAAATAGAGAGCGTTTCACCGGTAGCATTTATTCAACCAAATGAGCATATTGCGCATAAACACAGCGTCTTCCATTTTACGGGAGATAAAGAGGCTTTGAATGCTATCGCTGAAAAAGTGTTGGGTACTTCTTTGGATCGCGTAGCATCAATTTTTGATAAAACTAAAAAATAACAACCATGAATATATACCCTAAAATTGGTATTCGCCCTATTATCGATGGTCGTTTGGGCGGTATCCGAGAATCGTTGGAGGAGACGACGATGGATATGGCCAAGGCAGTCGAAGCTTTGTTTAAAGAAGAATTGCGATATCCTGATGGCACTCCGGTGGAATGCGTGATCGCAGATTCCTGTATCGGTGGTGTGAAAGAAGCCGCCGACTGTGCCGATAAATTTAAAAGAGAAAATGTAGGCGTTTCTTTATCCGTCACTCCTTGTTGGTGTTATGGCTCGGAAACGATGGACATGGATCCGCTGTTGCCCAAAGCAATATGGGGTTTCAATGGTACTGAACGCCCTGGCGCGGTGTATCTGGCGGCAACGCTAGCTGCCCATAACCAAAAGGGCCTTCCTGCCTTTGGTATCTATGGCAAGGATGTGCAGGATATGGGCGACCAGCATATACCTGAAGACGTCAGGCAGAAACTGTTGGGTTTTGCGAAAGCAGGATTGGCCGTGGCCATGATGCGTGGTCAATCCTATTTGGCCATCGGATCGGTTTCGATGGGAATTGTCGGTTCCATTGTTGATCCTAATTTCTTTCAAGATTACCTTGGTATGCGCAATGAGTATGTGGATTCATCGGAGATACTCCGCAGGATACAGCAAAACATCTTTGATCAGGACGAATTTGAACGTGCATTGGCTTGGACTCGTGAAAATTGCCGGGAGGGAGAGGATTTCAACCAAGAAAAGAACATCAAAACACGGGAAGAAAAAGACAAGGATTGGGAATTTGTGGTGAAAATGACCATCATTATCCGCGATCTCATGATTGGTAATAAAAAGTTAGCCCATATGGGATTTGGAGAAGAGGCACTTGGCCATCATGCTTTATTGGCTGGTTTTCAAGGGCAACGGCAATGGACAGATTTTCTGCCTGACGGTGATTTTTCGGAAGCTTTGCTGAACTCTTCATTTGATTGGAACGGAATCCGTGCACCCCATTTGGTAGCTACGGAAAATGATGCGCTGAATGGTGTTTCCATGTTGTTTAATTATTTGTTGACCAATACCGCTCAAATCTTTGCCGATGTGCGGACCTATTGGAGCCCTGAAGCTGTAGAACGCGTGTCTGGATGGAAACCCGATGGAAGAGCATCCGGAGGTTTCTTGCATTTGATCAACTCGGGCTCTGCAACGCTTGATGGCACGGGTAAGCAACGTCAGGATGGGAAGCCTGTCATGAAACCGTATTGGGAAATTTCAGAAGAAGAGGTGAAGGCTTGTCTTGACGCAACAACATTTTATCCGTCGAACCGCGACTACATGCGAGGAGGAGGTTTTTCGTCCAAATTTGTGACAGAGGGAGGAATGCCGGTAACAATGTGTCGCGTTAATCTTGTGAAAGGTTTGGGACCGGTGTTACAGATCGCTGAAGGTTGGACGATTGATCTGCCGGAGCACGTACATCATGTGCTGGATGAGCGAACAGATAAGATTTGGCCAACAACTTGGTTTGTACCTCGTTTATCCGACGATCATGCAGCCTTCAATGATGTGTACAATGTGATGGCCAATTGGGGTTCTAATCACGGCGCCATCAGCTATGGCCATATTGGTAGCGATTTAATCACGCTGGCAGCGATGTTGCGCATTCCGGTCAATATGCACAATGTACCGCAAGAACATATTTTCAGACCATCGGCATGGGCGTCTTTTGGCATGGACGGAGAGGGATCAGATTATAGGGCCTGTGATGTGTACGGTCCGTTGTATCAATAAATAAGAAGTGGATGTTAAGATAGAATATATAGGCTTTTTGTCATTTCCGATTTCTCGGAAATGACAAAATCACAAACTTCTAATTACTTTCGAACACCCTCTTTAGTAGACTTAATCATTATAAATCTATGAGCAATACATCTCAAACAAAAAAGAAAAGCCCCCTGTTGGTGAATGAAAACGGGGTCAATTATCTGGTGCCATTTATCTTTATTTGTAGCTTGTTTCTGTTGTGGGGATTTGCCCACGGCTTTTTAGATGTTTTGGACAAGCACTTTCAGGACCTATTGCACGTCAGCAAAGCCCAGTCGGGGTTTGTGCAGTTTTCGCTTTATATCGGTTATCTGGCCATGGCCTTACCTGCCGGTTTATTCATTAAGCGTTTTGGTTACCAAAAAGGCATTATCTTAGGCTTGGCGATATTTGCCATCGGTGCGTTTATGTTTTATCCAGCGGCGTCGCTGGGTACATTCATACCTTTCTTGGTAGCGTTGTTTGTGCTGGCCTGTGGCCTTACCTTTTTGGAAACAGCCGCCAATCCTTATTCCACAGTCTTAGGCAATAAAGAAGGTGCCGCACGGCGTATCAATATTTCCCAATCTTTCAATGGTTTGGGATGGATATTGGGACCGCTTATTGGTGGACTTTTTGTCTTCGGTATGGAAGCAGAAGGTGAGCATGATAAATTCGATTCCCTGGTTACGCCCTACATGATGATCGGTTGCATTGTGGTGGCGGTGATGCTCATCTTTATGATTATCAAATTGCCTGAAATCAAAGAAGAAGTTGGTGCTGATGGCGAAGAAAATCCACCTTTGAGAAAGTTGTTGCAATATCCGGCATTTATCATTGCTGTGGTTGCTCAATTTCTATATGTGGCTGCCCAAACCGGAACCAACTCCTTTTTCATCAATTATGTCATTGACGCGGTTCACGACCTGCAAACCCCGATTAGCCACATTATGGCACATTTAGGTTATTTTGGTGAATTCTTTATGCCTAAAAACAATGAACAGGCCGCTTCGATTATTTTGGCCATTGGGGGCATGGGTGCTTTCTGGATAGGCCGTCTAACAGGTGCTTATTTTATGCGTTTTGTCAGTCCGCGCAGGCTGTTGCTGTGGTATGCAGTTGCCAACAGTGTGTTGGTAGCTATCGTTATTGCTGATATCGGTTGGATTTCTGTTTTCTGCTTGTTTTCTACTTATTTCTTTATGTCTATCATGTTCCCTACCATATTTGCTTTGGGGATTCAGGATTTAGGTGCATTGACCAAAAAGGCTTCTTCTTTCTTGGTAATGGCTGTGGCAGGCGGGGCATTTTGTCCGCCGATTATGGGTTTGATCTCTGACCATTCCACGATGGCCAAAGGTTTTATTATTCCGTTTTTCTGCTTTTTGTTCATTGCTTTTTACGGCTTTTGGGTAAAAGGAAAGCACAAGACAGAAAACATAACCGTACAAGCGCCACATTAAAGATAGAGGAAGTATGAAAACGAACAGGTATGTTATTGGTGTAGATTTTGGCACAGACTCCGTCCGGTCTATTTTAGCAGATGCTCTTAGCGGGAATATATTGTCTTCGTCGATCTGCCCTTATGCACGTTGGGTGGAAGGGCAATATTGCCATGCAAGCGTTAGCCAGTTCAGGCAACATCCTTTGGACTATATCGAAGGGTTGACCACTGTTATCAAAGGTTGCTTGCAGGATGTAGGTACCCCTATAAGGGAACAAGTAGGTGCTATATCCATGGCCATGACCGGATCGACTCCAGTAGCGGTGGATGCAAAAGGAGTACCTTTGGCACTTTTGGACAATTTCAGTGATAATCCAAATGCCATGTTTGTGCTTTGGAAGGATCATACGGCTATTCAAGAGGCCGATGAAATTAACGCCGTGGCCAAGAAAAAGGACATGGATTACCTAAAGTATGTCGGAGGTATTTATTCTTCAGAATGGTATTGGGCCAAGCTGTTGCACATGTTGCGTGCAGATATACAGGTACGCGAAGCGTGCTATACTTGGGTAGAGCATAGCGATTGGATGCCCTTTCTGCTGACCGGAGGAACGGATGCGAGGCAGATCAAGCGCAATGTGTGTGCCGCAGGTCACAAGGCCTTATGGTCGCCAGCTTTTGATGGATTGCCTCCAACGGATTTCTTTACCGCTATAGACCCCCTATTGACCGTATATGCACAGCGATACGGCGACACCGTATATGCAACAGACCAGTCTGCCGGACGGTTGTGTCCCGAATGGGCAAACTGTTTAGGGCTTTCTACGGATGTGGAAGTTGGCATAGGTGCCATTGACGCACATGTGGGAGCGGTTGGAGGCGAAATACAGCCCTATTATATGAGCAAAGTGATCGGTACTTCGACCTGTGATATGATGGTTGTTCCAAAAGAAGCCATGGAAGGTGTATTTGTGGAAGGCATCTGTGGTCAAGTGGAAGATTCTATTGTTCCCGGGATGGTCGGTCTTGAGGCTGGGCAGTCAGCCTTTGGCGATGTCTATTCTTGGTTCAAGGACATGTTGCTTTGGCCCTTGGCGCAAAAGCTATCGTCCGATAAAGAAGCTGGTAGGCTCTATCAGGAATTAGAGACAGAATTGTTGCGCGATTTAAATGCAACAGCATCCAAATTGCCCTTGACACCTACCGATGCCTTTGCTTTGGATTGGTTTAATGGTAGGAGAACACCTGATGCCAATCCTACATTGAAAGGATTGATAGGAGGTTTATCTTTGGGTACTACGCCACCGGATATCTTTAGAGCTTTGGTCGAGGCCACTTGTTTTGGTTCGCGAGCTATTATGGAACGTATAGAAAAAGAGGGTATCGACGTAAAGGGTGTGAATGCAATAGGAGGAATAGCCAATAAATCGCCTTACGCGATGCAAATGTTGGCTGACATCTTGAATAGACCTATCCGCATTGCTGCCACTGAACAGGTATGCGCATTGGGCGCAGCTATGTTTGCGGCGGTGATTAGCGGCATCTATACGGATGTAGAAGAAGCATCTAGCCACATGGGTAAGGGCGTAAGCAATATCGTCAATCCCCGTCCGGAATATACCGAATTGTTTGACAAACGGTATGCACAGTACCTTCGTTATGGTGAGTTGCAAAATAATTATAAAAATGGCTGTCATATTTAGAAGTCTGTATAATGGAAACAACATTCATCAAGGAAACATCTCATAATAACGTTAACCATACGTTGGACCATGATACGTTTAGCGCGGTATATAGCACATACCAAAACGCTTTGTATAAAAAATTCTTATTTCTGTTGGATTTTCAAGAAACAGCTGAGGACATAATGCAAGATGTGTTTTTGAAAACCTGGCAATTGCGAGATAATATCAAATCGGAAAAATCGCTGAAGGCCTATATGTTCCGCATCGGGCAGAATTTAATCATGGATCATTATAGAAAGCGCAAAAGAGAGCAGGGCTTAACATTGATGTATGCCGACATTGTGGGTGCAGTTGACCAAATCGATGAAGAGTGTGTCTTCCGCGAAGATAAAATTTCTAAATTAGAAGGCATTATTAATAAACTGCCTCCACGAAGAAAGCAGGTATTTGAAATGTGCAAATTGGAACGGAAAAGTTATGAAGAAGTGAGCGAACTGTTGCATATTTCTCCATCAACGATAAGTGATCACATTGTCAAAGCCACTCAGTTTATTCGATTAAACTGGGATTGAGGGGATTTTGTTGGTTAGTCTGACTGCAGGGCTGTTTAAATTATTTAGTACAGCCGATCATTTCATCGGATATCGGGCGCGCGACAGCGAAGGGAGCATTTGATACCGAGGTTACATGGAGCTGTCTAAAAGATTAGATGTCTCCTGTCGTCGACATGACAAATATGGCGTACAGCTTTGTCAGTAGCTCTCCTTGTCATTCCGACGGTAGGAGGAATCTAAAAGATAGATGTTTCCTATTGTCGATATAGGTAAATTAAGGTTTATAAAAAAAGGTATGAACAAAAAAGTTTCATTAAAAGATATAGCCGAAGCAGCGGGGGTTTCCACGGCGTTGGTATCTTATGTTTTGAACAACAAGGAAGAGGAAGCAAGGGTAAGCAAGGGGACAGCTACGCGTATCCGGGAAATAGCGAAGGAAATGAACTATCAACCGAACCAAATCGCAAAAAGCTTGAAAAGTGGAAAATCGCAAGCTATCGGACTATTGGTTGCGGATATTTCCAACCCTTTCTTCGGAAACTTAGCAAGAGCAATCGAGGATGAGGCTAATAAGCGAGGATATACCGTTCTTTTTGGAAGTTCAGACGAAAACTTTGAGAAATCACAAAGACTGATTGATACCTTTCTCAATAGACAGATCGACGGGTTTATTATCTCTCCTGCGGAAGGCACCGAGTCCCAATTGCAATATCTCAAAGATGCCAATGTTCCTTTTGTACTGATCGACCGTTATTTCAAGCATTTGGAAACAAGCTATGTGGTCGTGGATAACTATAAAGCTACTTATAAGGCCGCCGAGCAACTTTTGCAACACGGACATCGGAAAATAGCATACGTGTGCTACGACAATGATTTGCAGCATACAGAAGACCGTTATCGGGGCTATGTACAAGCATTAGCAGATTGGGATAGAAAAGATGATGAAAAACTAACATGTAAAGTCAAATTTAATAATCCTGCTTATTTTCGGGAGAAGTTCGTCGATCTTTTACAACCTGAAAGGGGAGTAGAAGCGATTTTATTTTCTACGAATACCCTTTCTATTATGGGACTAAAAATCATCAACGAACTGCAACTTTCTATTCCGGATGACATTGCGGTTTTTTGTTTTGACCAAAGTGAATCGTATGACCTGTTTTATTGTCCTATCAGTTATGTAAAACAGCCTTTAGCAGCAATTGGAAAAGAGGCGGTGCGTGTGCTTTTCGAACAGTTGCAAGGAAAAAAGCCCAACGATCAAAGGGTAATGTTGGATGTAGAGATGATTTCCAGAACATCCTGTCAAAAAAAATAAAAAAAATTCAATACAGAGCAGAGGATTTCGTGCTGTTGTCCGTATTAAGTAAAAATAACCCACAACTAAATGGTGGGAAAAAGAAGGATTAGCCAACCTTTTTAATAAAATATAAGAATTGTAAACCAAAATAGCTTAAACGATTAAGTAGAATGTTAACTAATTATAAAGTATTGATATGAATAGATTTACATGTAAAGAAAAATCCATTCTCCTCTCCAAGGGAAAAGGTTTTGTGGCTGTGAGCTATTTGTTTCTATCCCTCTGTCCAATAGGGCACGGGCAGGCTGCGTCTATGTATGCCGAAAGTTATGGAAACATCGCTTTGTTTGCAGACACGGACAGCAACATGAAACTGAACTTGCAGCAGAAACGAATAAGCGGCCGAGTAATGAATGCCGTCGGCAGATCGTTGGAAGGTGTAAGTGTGACCGAAAAAGGCACCAGTAATTCAACCATTACCGATCATCGAGGCGCTTTCACCATGGCGTTGACCTCCACAAACCCTGTTCTTCAATTTACGTCCGTGGGATATGCATCAAAAGAGGTTGTCGTTGCAGACCAACAGGTTATTGATGTGTCGTTGGCAGAAGATTTAGAATCGTTGGACGAAGTTGTGGTTGTCGGTTTTGGCACACAGCGGAAAGCTTCTGTAGTAGGTGCCATTACCAATGTTGATCCGGCAAAACTCCAAATGACACCTTCGCGTTCGCTTAGTAACAACTTGGCGGGTATGGTATCCGGGGTCATCGCCGTACAGCGTAGTGGAAACCCTTGGTTCAACAATTCCGATTTCTGGATTCGGGGTGTCAGTACACTTGCAGGCGGAAATTCCAGCCCAATGGTATTGATTGATGGGATAGAGCGATCGCTTCATGATATTGATCCGGAGGAAATCGAGTCTTTTTCGGTACTGAAAGATGCCGCGGCCAGTGCCGTGTATGGTGTACGTGGCGCGAACGGTGTAATCATGATCAATACCAAACGCGGAAAAATAGGAAAGCCCCAAGTGGAGGCGCGTTTTGAGCGTGCCTATACTTCTCCAATTAAATTATTGGATTATGTGGGAAGTGTGAAGTACTTGGAGCTGATGAACGAAATGAATCGCGAAAACGGTCAGGCACCCTTTGTGAGCGAAGCCACGTTGCTGAATTACAAGAATCAGACGGATCCGGAATTGTATCCGGATATCAATTGGTGGGAGGTTATTGCCAAAGAGAATGCGGCATTGTCGAAGACTAACTTGAGTGTGAATGGAGGATCGGACATCCTGCGTTATTCTTTAGTATTGGGTTATTATGACGAGGACGGAATTATTCGAAATGATCCTAACCAAGAATGGGATTCTTCGTTGAAAGTGAAGCGCTATACGGCTCGTTCCAATGTGGACGTCAACGTGACTCCTTCTACATTGGTACGTATCAACTTGGGAGGATTTCTGCAAACCAAAAATGCGCCTCCGGGAAATGACAATAGTAATTTTGGTATTTTTTACCAAGCTATGCGAATTCCGCCTTATATCCATCCTCCGGTATATGCTGATGGGCGTATTCCCCGTGTATTTGCCAAAGAGAATCCTTGGGCATTCGCCACACAGCGTGGCTTTGAAAAAATGAACCACTCCAAAATCGAAGCGCTGACCGCTGTCGAACAAGATCTGAAATTCATCACCGATGGTTTGAAAGCCAAAGCGACCTTTGCTTTCGACAAATTTTCGGGCAATTCGGTAACGCGTTCTAAAACACCGGATTATTACAATCCCGCTTCGGCACGGGATGCGGACGGCAATCTGGTGACCGATATTTCTTTTCATGGGGAGCAATTCCTGGGGCATAGTATCGGTTCGCAATGGGGCGACCAGAGTATCTATGTGGAGACCATGCTCTCCTACAATCGTCTCTTTAACAATGTACACGACGTGAATACGATGTTGCTCTATAATCAAAAAGATTTTGATCGGGGTGATGCATTGCCTTATCGGAACCAAGGTTTAGCCGGTCGATTTTCCTATACGTATGACAACCGCTATGTGGGTGAATTTAATTTTGGTTACAATGGCTCGGAAAATTTTGCCAAAGGACAGCGTTTTGGTTTTTTCCCAGCTGTAGCGTTGGGTTGGATCATCTCGGAAGAAGATTTCATGGAACCGACACGTAGTGTGATATCGAACTTAAAAATTAGAGGATCCATCGGTAAAGCCGGAAACAGTATTCTAGGACCAAATATCTGGGATCGACGTTTCGCTTATATCTCGACCATTGCCAATACCGGCGATTATAACTATGGTTCCGAAGCTCCATTTGTATACCGTTTGGGACGGGCCGAGGGAGAAGTGGGGGTATCAAATCTTACTTGGGAAACGGTGACCAAGAAGAACCTGGGATTCGAGTTGGGGCTTTGGGATAATTCTATAACGTACATTGTAGATATCTTCCAAGATAACCGAGAAGATATCTTTATGCAAAGAAAGAATGTGCCCGGACATGCCGGTTTTAACAGAGCAGTATGGGCAAACTTCGGAAAGGTTGCCAATAAGGGGATCGATATGTCCTTAAATGTCAACAAACGATTGGGAGATGATTGGCTGGTAACGGCGATTGGTAACTACACCTATGCAAAAAATAGAATTGTTGAATATGACGAGCCCCTTTCTATCGTTGGTACCTATCGGGCTGAAACGGGCAAGTCCGTCGGGCAATTGTTTGGATTGGTGTCAGAAGGCTTGTTTACAGCGGATGATTTTGACGCAGACGGCAAGTTAAAAGAAGGCATCCCTACACAAAACTTTAGCGATATGAGCAATCTGCGTCCGGGAGATATCAAATATAAAGATTTGAACGGTGACGGTGCGATCAATTCATTGGACAGAACAGCCATTGGCGGGACACGCATGCCCCAAGTCATCTATGGTTTTGGCGCCAATGTGAAATATAAGGCGGTCGACTTTGGCTTTTTCTTCCAAGGAGCCGGAAAAACCTATCAAATATTGGGTGGTGAAAGTTGGCTTCCCGGATCGGTTCTTGGTGCTGGCAATATTTTTGCCAATATCGATGATCGATGGACAACTGAAAATCCGAGTCAAGATGTGTTTTGGCCACGCTTAGGAAATAAAGCTGTAGCTAATAATGAGCAAGCTTCCACATGGTGGTTGCGCGACATGAGCTTTTTACGGTTGAAAAATATAGAGGTTGGATATATGTTCTCACAAGATCTTACCAAAAGAATAGGTATTCGCAATTGTCGCTTGTTTCTAAGGGGGTCTAATATGCTGACCTTCTCCAAATTCAAACTTTGGGATCCCGAATTGGAAACCACTGACGGACTGAAATATCCGCAGATGAAATCCGTTTCATTTGGTTTAAGTGTGAACTTTAATAATTGATGAAAGATGAAAAAATATTCTATTATAGCATTAATCACTGCTTCGTCGCTGTGCCTGAATCTGACAAGCTGTTCTGATTTCTTGGACAAAACGCCAGACGACCAGCTGACGATGGAGATGATCTTTTCGGACAAGATCCGTACCGAGGATTGGTTGGCCAGTGTGTATTCCTCCATTCCAAGTCCGATATGGGGTTACTTCAAGGACCAAGGTTACAATATTATGGGCGATGATATTACCATTCCACAGGAGTGGGCACCATTCGGCTGGGCGAATGTATACGCCTTTACGACCGCAAACTGGAATCCTAATTCCAGCTGGAACCCCAATTATTGGGTGGAATTGCCCAAGCGGATACGCACCGGGCTCATATTTTTGGAAAAAGTGCGTGTGATTCCCGAGGCAGGGCTTACCCAAGAGTATGTAGATCGAATGAAAAATGAAGTGCGTTTTTTGATTGCCTATTATTATTCACTGTTAATCGAAACCTATGGCACAATTCCATTTGCGCCGGGTGTGCTTTACGAGTTGGACGCTTCGGCCGAAGAATTGCTTATCAGTCAGACACCCTACGACGAAATTGTTGATTGGGTCGATCAAGAGTTGAAAGATGTTTCGACCAAGTTGCCCGCCATGTACACGGACAAAAATGACTGGGGTAGGGCAACGGCTGTAATGGCGTTGGCCACTCGGGCACGGATGCTCTTGTTTGCGGCCAGCCCGTTGTTCAATGGCAACCCAGATCTGAAAGATTGGAAAAATGCTGAGGGCGTGAATTTGTTTGCAACCAATTACGACGCAACGAAATGGACGCGTGCGGCAAATGCCCACAAAGAACTGATTGATATGGCGGAGGATGCAGGGCACAAACTGTATATAGAGAATAATCCGGATGGTTCGATTGACCCTTTCATGTCGTATTACAACATGTCGCTGAAAACATTCAGCGCCGGTAACCGGGAAATTCTTTTCGGAAGACCCGAGAATCCGGACCTGAACAATTTTCAAAGACACCATCTGCCAAAGGGAATTGGTGGAAATGCGGGGATGGGCGTTACACAGGAACTTGTGGATGCATTTTACATGAAAAACGGTATCGTGCCTATTACAGGATACAATGCTGATGGAAGTCCGATTATCAATCCCGAATCGGGGTACGTGGAAAACGGATTCTCCGCTGCAGTGGAACGTCGGACCACAGCATGGCCGGGTGGTGGATCGAGCAATCTAGTGGATGGAAATCAGCGCCCCATCACCATGGAGGGCACTTACAATATGTATTGTAACCGTGAGCCTCGTTTTTATGTTTCGGTCATCTTCAATGAGGCTTGGTTGGGTGTAGCCAATAGGCGAGTAGAGTTCCTGCAAGGAGGGGGTAGAGATACCGGTCCGACATTTGATGCGCCCCAAAACGGCTACAATGTGCGGAAGCGCATCAGCTTGGATGTGAATCCGGTGGATGGCAGATACGCTTTTCAACCCGGCATTATCTATCGCCTTGCAGAGGCTTACCTAAGCTATGCTGAAGCCTTGAATGAGGCTGGCGGTCCTTCTGACGAAGTATACAAATATATCAATCTGGTCCGTAAAAGAGCGGGAATTCCCGATTTAAAACCCAATCTGACACAAGATGAAATGCGTGAAGCCATTCGGCAGGAAAGACGCGTTGAATTCAACTGTGAAGGCATCCGTTTTCACGATATACGCCGATGGAAGTTAGGCGAGAAATACCTGAACAACAAGCTGTATGGCATGAATTTTTACGGCACCAAGAAGAGCGATGATAAGAACGATGCTGCGGCCTTCTATAAAAGAACCTTCTATAAGAGCAGGTCTTTTACCAAGAGAATGTACATATGGCCCGTACCGCAAGCACAGATGGATATCAATCCAAACTTGCGACAAGCACCAGGATATGATAACTAATTTCGTTAAGAACGTATTATGACTGAATAAGGTCCTTAACCTAAAGAATTTTTTATGAAAGCAATAAATAATATCATTGGCATGCTGTTTATTTTACTGATCAGTATGTCATGTAAGGATAATTTCTCTGTTGATTTGACCAACAGGGGTTTTGTACGCTTAAACAAGCAAGCCGTTTCCCTCACTGTCGGAGAAAAATATACAATTAAAGCGAATACAGATTCGTTGGGAACACAATCGAAAACGCTGACGTGGGAAATCCTAGATCCAAAGGTAGCCTCTATCGAAGGAAAGGATGATCATATGGCAGTTATTACCGCGGTAGGCGAAGGAACGACAGTTATTAAAGTAGAATCAACCGACGGTAGTGTGAAGTATTTTTCGGATTTGACCGTCAGCAAGGATAGGGTCATCAAAATCTTGGCGATTGGGAACAGTTTCTCTGAAGACGCCATCGAAAACTATTTGTATGATTTAGCGAAAGCATCAGGTCGCAAGGTCATGATTGGAAACATGTATATTGGTGGCTCCTCTCTGGAAAACCACTGGACGAATGCCTCTGAAAATAACGCCGCTTACCATTTTCGTCTTATTGCATCTGACGGAAGCAAGACAGCCTTTAATAACAGAACTATAGAAGAAGCTGTCAGTAGTGAAAACTGGGATTACATCAGTTTTCAACAGGTTAGCCAGTTGTCAGGTATCTTTGACGGTTATGAAGAGTATCTTCCAAAATTGTTGGCGTATACCAAACCGCTTACTACGAATCCGGAATTGAAGTTTATCTTACACCAAACTTGGGCCTATGCGGAAGATTCCAATCATGCAGGTTTTGTCAATTATGACAAAGATCAGATGAAGATGTACAATGCTATTGTGGATGCAGTATGGAAAGCTAAGGTGCAGTTTGGTGTAGACATGGTTGTTCCTGCAGGAACAGCTATTCAGAATGGTCGGACGAGTTATATAGGTGATAAGTTTACTCGTGATGGTTATCATTTAAATTTGGGTATTGGGCGGTTTACGGCTGCATCTGCGTGGTTCGAAGCGCTTTTTGGAGATATACAAAACAATACCTTTATTCCGGACGGTTTTTCAACCTACGACGTGGCATTGGTCAAAGATGCAGCGACTAAAGCTATCGCATCACCCAAGGAGGTGACAGAATTGACCGATTTCCAGTCGCCACCGCCAAATGATTTTGTACTCACTAAACCGATATACATAGATTTTGGTGAAGTTGTTGCTGGTGGTATATTCAACCATTTCCGTCATCCCAATGATCAGCGGATAAGTGGATTGAAAGATGAGGATAATAATAATTCCGAATTTGCACTTTCCATTGGTGAAAACTTTCAAGGGGTGCTAGATCGAGGATTGCAAAATGTGTTAGGATGGCCTAAGGCTGTTTCTCAAGACATGTTCTTCTCCGATGGGTCGCGTTTTGCACAAAGTAGCCTGGTTCTTTCTAATCTGAACAAGAACCAAAAATACAGTTTCATGTTTTATGCGTCAATCAATGATGACGGATCCGAAACACAATACACCGTAATCGGTAAAAATCAAGGGACAGCCTTATTGGATAATGATAACAATTTGGGTAAGTATGTTATTATAGAAAATATAGAACCCGAAGACGATGCGACCATTACCATTCGGCTGTCACCCGGCCCAAACAACGTACAATTTGCGAAATTCTTTGGGGTAAATGCTATGGTAATCCTACCGTCAGGTATGAGCACCCCTGTTCCACAGAATAACTTTGTATTGACACAGCCTACATATGTAGATTTTGGCTCTATAGAAGCTGGAAAACCATTTTATCATTTTGCAGACGTGTCTTCAAATATACCACATTTTGATATACCGGATGCTACCGGTGCAAATACCGGTTTCTCCTTGAGCATAACGGACCGCTTTACGGCAAGAAATGAATCTGGGGTTACCACCAACACCCTTAATTTGCCCCGGGAGGTTTCCCAAGATGCATTCTACGGAGATAAGAATAATCCTACATCCGCCATCACAATCTACAATCTCAATAAGAGCCAGCGTTATCAATTTGTGTTTTATGGTTCGCGTAATGCGGTAAATGATAATCGAGATACACAATATTCGGTAAAGGGCGCCAATCAAGGCAGTGCGACATTGGACGCGTCCAATAATACTTCGACATTTGCTATTGTCAACAATATACAGCCATCGGCCGATGGAACGGTGGACATTGTTATATCTGCTGGACCAAATAACAATAATGGTGATAAATTTTACTATATTAACGCTATGATGATTACACCGGTAGGATATACCTTCCCGTAGCATGAATTGAAAAAGTGAAAAGTAAAAAATAAAAAGTAAAAACAGGATGAACGTGTCGGATCAAAAAGACCCGACACGTTTATTCCATATCTATAAGAAATGAAATTTTGTAATATGAAAAGACAATCCATTGGTAGCATGTTATTGCCCTTTCTGTTGTTGACCTGTTTGTCGTTTGAAACAAACGCTCAAAATCGGATTTACGAATGGAAGGATGAAGTAGAATTATTAAAAAGCATAGACCAATTGCCGGCGTATCGTTCAAACCAAATAGTAGAGCAAATATCCAGCTACGACCGAAAGGGTGGAAATGATGATGGATTTGACGGTACATATTCCTATATCCGAGAAGAGAACGGAAAACTGGTTATTGCTGATTTAAAAGGTCCGGGCGTTGTGAACCGAATTTGGACACCTACACCAACGGATGACATGTTGTCTTTTTATTTTGACGGAGAAAAGACACCAAGATTGGAGATTAAATTTTCCGATTTGTTTTCCGGCAAGGTATTTCCTTTCATCAAACCGATCTGTGGCAATGAAATAGGCGGATATTATTGCTACTTACCTATTCCTTACCAAAAATCACTTAAGATTGTTTTCAGCGGAGAAAAAATACTGTTTCACCAAATTCAGTATCGAAACTTGCCGGGAATGGACGTTAAATCGTGGACAGGCGACTTTACCGCTGCAGATCGTGCATTGCTGTCTGAAGTAGGAACATTGTGGTCAAATATTTCACCGACGGTACAGCAATTTGCAAAAGGATTGTCGCAAAATATACAGTCCGAAGAAAAAGTGTTTACCATCCACCCGGGAGAGGAAGTGCCTTTTTTTGAGTCTACGACACCCGGCCGTATTGTGGGATTTGATATAGATGCCGGAACTTCCTTTGAAGGTCTCTATAAGGATGTCATACTCTCGGCCACCTGGGACAATGAACAGGTCGAAGCTATTTATGCTCCTGTTGCCGACTTCTTTGGCTATGCCTATGGAAAGGGAGCTATGCGGAGCATGGTGATGGGCAAACAGGGAAACTCCAATTATTGCTACCTCCCCATGCCTTACGACAAATCTGCCCGCATGAAATTGATTTACAAAAAGCGGGATAATGCCGCTCAGGCCCCAATCTCGGTAAAAGTGAGCGTATACCATAACCAACAAGCGAGAAAAACAAATGAAGAAGGAAAGCTCTATACCGTATGGAGAAGGGAAAAACCCGAAACCGGAAAATATTACACATTTTTAGAGACGAAGGGCAAAGGCCATTATATCGGTACCATTCATCAGGCACAGGGACTGCGTGCCGGCATGACCTTGTTCTTCGAAGGCGACGATGTGACGCATATCGATGGTAAAATGCGCATTCACGGAACAGGTTCTGAAGATTATTACAATGGTGGTTGGTATGCCCTGCTGGATCGTTGGGACAGGGGAATAAGCCTTCCGATTCACGGATCGTTGGACTACTCTTTGCCGATGGCACGCACAGGAGGATACCGCTTCTTCATGTCCGACAAAATGCCTTTTGAAAAAGAGATCAACCATGCTATGGAACATGGACCGGAAGGAAATGAATTTCCGGTAGATTATACGTCTTTGGCATTCTTCTATGGAAGCCAACCGCTTGCGCAAAGATTGGATCCTACGGATGCGCTTCGGGTGGTGTATGAGCCAAAAGAACATGTTTATTTTCCAGCTCTTATGGATTTGAGCCTTGGAGGCGGGATGCAAATTGCATTTGAGAGAGGCATCCGTATGACCACGCACAATCAAAATATGGTGCGGGTGATGCTCAATGATGTCCCTGAGGGAAAATACCGCTTAGCCATTTCTTATTTTGAAAGACCGGAAGGAGCCGAATTTGCTGTATGGCAACGTCAAAAACAGTTGACCGATTGGCAACCAAGTTTTGGTGAAAAAGAAACCTTGAAAGAACGTGTGCCTTTGGGCGAAATCGAACTCACAAAGCAGACTAACTCGGTGACCTTCCATATACGCAAACAAGGAGAACGGGCCAATCAGTTTGAGCTAGAAAGGATCTATTTGGAACGGATCGATAAATAAAACCATGAATGGGTAGGATGAACGTGAAGAATGGTGTCTGTATACTGTGGATTTGCTGTGTGCCACTGATGGCTTACCACACCGACGAAAGAATAGCCGAACATTGCTTGCATACTGATAGTAAGTTGGGTTTTTCCATTCGGAAAGTAGAGCGGATAGCCCGCGTTACTGGAAAGTCCATGCCGGATGAACAGCTTCCAAACCCAAACCGAACGGATGAAGTTTGGAATGTGGGCGGTACGGATCTAGGTGTGGTATGGGAAATGGAACAGGGAAAGTACGGCATTGCATTTGGAGATACTTATGGGCGGGGCTTTAAGCCCCATCCAAAAGATCCCGATCCTCTTGATGGAAGCTGGCTGTGCAACGTGTTGGCTTTTTCGGAAGATGGAAATCTGGACGATGGATTATCTCTGAGCAACATGGCAACCGATCAAAAAGGCACTGCACGTGAAATCATCTATGGTGGGAAAAATAAATCGGGTGAAGGTAATTGGACATCCATACCTACAGCTGCGATCCGAGCCAATGGGGCTGATTATATCCACTATTTCAATATGAAAAACTGGACAGGGTGGGAGACCAACTATTCTGGTATGTACAAATCAGCTGATGATGGCTTAACGTGGGAAAAATGTAAAAACATATCGTTTTCTTCTGATAGCCCTTTTGGGCAAGTGGGTTATTTCAAAAAAGAAGGTTATATCTACATGATAGGTACGCAGACAGGGAGGGACAGCCCCGCCCGTTTAGCACGCTTCCGCGAGGCGGACATAGAAATCCAAGAACATTATACTTATTGGAATGCTGCATCTGGTGAATGGATAAAAGGAGATGAAAGCAAAGCGAGTGTCATTATCGACGATCAGGTAGGTGAATTGTCTTTTATCTATAACGAAACGTATAAAAAATGGGTTGTGGTCTATTTTAATAAAAAACGATATAACATTAGTCTGCGCGCAGCTACGGAAATAACAGGTCCTTGGAGCGAACCTTATGAGTTGGTCTCAGGCAGGGAATACCCTCGATTATACGGATCTTATTTCCACCCTTTGTCAACAAAAGGCGATAAACTGTATTTTCTGATGTCGATGTGGGTGCCATACAATGTTTTTCTAATGCGGGTGGAGTTGGCAGAGAAGGAAAGTATTAAGGAATGACTAATTAGTTTTGAAAAGTGAATAATAAACGCATACTGAGCATACCTAAACTGGTTATCTATTGGTGGATTTTTGTACCATTATTGCATCTGAGCTGCCATGGAGCAAACAAACCGGACATAATGGCAGCATATGTTGCCCGTATCCATGTGGATAGTTTGGCGGGATACGCACCAAAAGTGGATTACCAGAAGATCAATGACCATATCGTCAAAGTCCATATTTCCTTTGACCTTAAAGATTCAATGACATTAGATGACTGGCAAGTGCATATCACGCCCAATTTTCAACCTACTTTCCATTGGGCACCGCACCTGACTCCTACAGATGATCACATCATCGCACAGCATGTCTTTCGTTCGCCGGCACTAATATTGTCCGATCAGAAAAAACAACTGACCATTATTCCGGATATGGATGTCCTCAATCAGTCGTCGGCATTGGATTGGTATATGGATATGGATGCACCAGAAAATCGCGTCACCTTGGGACGTTCGTTGGCCATTGTGGCTGAACATGTCTTGTTTAAGAAAAAAGCGGGAAATGTATATGCGCCGGGGAAAGTAGAATTTGGGTTTTACATCCTCGTTTTTGAGGACGAAGAGGTGGAACGCAACCCGTTTCGTAGACCGCTGGCTTTCTTTTGGGAACGATGGGGAACCCCACTTTTTGAGCAGGGCGAACCGATTTCTGGAAAGATGGATAGCTATGTTAAACATACGTATGATTGGGCTTTCCGGTCATGGCTAAAGCCGGTATGGCAAGCATTTGAAATCGAAGGAAAAAAAGTGGGTGCACCGACTTTTATTGTGAATGTCACCCAAAGTCCCAATTATCCCGGAGAGGTGAATGAACGTGAATTCCGTTCTGTTTGGAATCAAGTTTGGTTCAGCTCCCTGCGATCGGCGAGCGGGCTTTATCGCTATGCAAGAAGGACAGGCGATAAGGCACTGTTGGAAAAAGCCAA
>JBEBRE010000045.1:0-21349 GCA_040394995.1 Sphingobacterium wenxiniae | reverse complement strand
ATTCGCAACATTATCACAAAATTGCGACATTGAATGCAAAACACAACAGCCCTGCCCTCATTGAGGGGCGTAGGGGGAGGATTTATATACAAGACGTTATTTATCAATTGTTTGTGTAGTTTTTTCCTCCCCCTGCCCAACGCTATTCCCTTCACGCCCCCCTCCAAAGGGGGATATGTATGCGTGTTATCTATATAGCTTACTTATATTTTGTGTGTACAGGGTAGCGTCCGGTAGGCGGGGAAGTTTTTCCCTTAGCGCCGGTCTTTGACCGGTGCTAGTCGAGGCACTGGTCGCAGACCAGCGCCAGCGTTGGAATAGGATTGCACATCTTAAAATAAAAAGATTTTTATGCTGATTTAAGCAGGTTTTGCTATTTTAGCTTTCAAAACACGCAAAATATGAAAACCTTACTTCCCCTATTGTTAGCCTTTATGGTATTTACATCCGAAAGCATGGCACAAAAAAACGACAGCAAGCTGGAAAAAATCCTGAAAGAAGAAATCAAGAACTTTCAAGGCGAAATCGGCATCTATGTGCATCATCTTGGCAAAAACAAATCCGTCTCCATCTACGCGGATACCATTTTCCCAACAGCTAGTATTGTGAAAGTGCCCATTCTGGTGGGTGTTTTCAACCAAATAGATCAAGGCAAATTAAAATTGTCCGATGATTTCACATATCAGGCAAAGCGGGCTTATGGTGGTTCGGGACTGATGCAGTTTTATAAAGACAGTGCCAAGACTGACCTGTCTACCATGGTTTCCCTGATGCTGACCTATAGCGACAATGTCACCTCCATTTGGTGTCAAGAGCTTTCTGGTGGAGGCAAGGAAATCAATCAATTGATGGACCAGCTGGGGCTTGTCAACACCAAAGTCAATTCCAGAACAGAAGGCCGTGAAGATATTTGGAAAAAGTACGGTTGGGGACAAACTACGCCACGCGAAATCGTAAACCTTATGTGCATGATACGGCAAGGCAAGGTCTTCAATCCAAGGTTGTCCGACAAGATGTATCGTTTCTTGAAAAATCAATTCTATAACGGGCGCTCGCTTTCGCAAATCCCGGCACATATTGCCACTGCCTCAAAAACAGGTTCGGTCAATGAAGCCCGTGGTGAAGTCGTCGTGGTACACGGTCCATCCGGCGATTATGCATTTGCCGTGCTGACCAAAAACAATAAGGACCAAAGCTGGACCTCGTCTAACGAAGCAGAGGTACTGACACGAAAAATATCCAGCATCCTTTGGAATTATTTTGAGCCGAAGCATACGTTTACAGCCTATGAACCGATTTTGTAATGAATTTTTAGGGGACGGTTTAAACCCGTCCCCTAAACAATTTACTTCCCTATCACCGTGACTTTAAAAGGCTTCGCCTGTTTCCTGATTTTCCAATAGGCTATGCCACAACACAGAGCCATCAGGATAAAAAGCACATCGATGAAAAAGATATCGTAAGCTTTATGTTGGAAGGTATTCCATATCCATAGACCGTCCGATAGGCCATTGGCAATCGGCACACCTAAACAAGTGACTACCGAAAGCGACAAAATATGCCTATTCATGGTCGATAAATTGCGTAACGCGACTAAATAAATACTCAAGGCCAACCAACTGTAGAAATAGACTGAATAGATAACCGATTGGTCCACGTGGGCAAGACATTTCACCATGATGAATGTAAATGCGGTTACCGGAAGCATGGCCAAACAAACAGCCATAAACACATTGGCCGCCCAAAAATTAAACCGGCGTTTGTACAGCGGGATATTAGGTTTGTCACGAGCCACCAGCCAAATCATGATTCCTGACAAGATAACGACGCATCCCGTCAAGCCCAGCAAGAAAAATACAATGCGCAAGGGTCTACCGCCAAAATCTCCAAAATGCAGATGGTATACCAGGCTTTTAATCCTATCGATATGGTTGGTATCCTGATTCGGAGACTTTGAAACCAATACCTTTCCGTTCGCAACCTGCACCTTAGCATAGCCTGATCCGGCAAAATTTGCTTGGGGTTTCGGTTTTGATTCCACCACCACTTCCATGCTTTTGTCCATATAGTTGCGGATATGCAAACGGGTTATCGGACTTCCATTCCATTTCTGTTGCCATTCATCTACAAAGGCATTCACATCAAAATGGCTTTCCAATGGTTCATAGGTATAGTCTACCTGCATCGCTCGGCTATATTGTAGATCTTCATATAACTTCTCCTGATTCCCGTCATATAGCAATTTGCTAAATGGTGAAATCAACGCAAAATTCACAATCAAAATAACGCCGGTTACGGCGAACACCAATTGAAAAGGAAATCCAATGACGCCCAAAACCGTATGCATGTCTGTCCATACCGTTTTCCATTTGTTCCACGGGCGGAACAGGAAAAAATTGCTCTTGATCTTATCCCAATGCAACAACAGACCCGTAATCAAGGCAAATATGAACAAAAAAGAAACGATGCCGGCCAGCAAATAGCCAAATGGGGTGCCCAATCGAATGGGCATAGGAACCTGATTCAGCTGCGCCAGAAAATGCAGGCGATATAAAAATTCGCCCATGTCGTACCCCTCGGCATAAGAGCTTTGGCTCTTATCCGCAAAATAGTGCAGAAAATAGGCCGCATCGTCGTCTCGACCACCGCGACCACGCCGTCTCCCCCTTTCCTCGCCTTTCGGTTTTGGCTTACTAATGGTTGTATCCTGCGAGGAGCTCATGTTCACATACGTACCATGACCTTGCTTGAGAACATAGAAATCAAAATTTCGGCCCCGCAAGTTATATTTACCACCCAGTGAATCCAACAGGTAATTATAGTCGGCCGGATATTGCTCGGCCACAATCGATTTCCCCTTTTGCCAGGCCGATATGTCGTCCTTAAAAAAAGACAATGTCCCCGCAAAGAAGATCACGTAGAGGATAGCCGCAATAATAATCCCACTGATGGTATGGGTATGAAAATAAATATTGTAGCGTCTTTGGTTCATAACTTAAATCAATGTTTCAAAAGGTAAGGCAGCATGAAAAGGAGCGTCAACCCGATATAAGTCAGGCATAGACGCCAAAATTTGGTTTCCAAAAATGCCCATAGCAATAAAAACGCCCACAATATATACCCCGTGAAAAAAGCCGTGGCAATGACGTCCTGCTTGGGCCACAAATAGGTCAAACAAAAGTGAAAACTAATCATCACGGTATAACCGCCTATTGTTCCGACCAAGATTTTTCCCAGCCTAAGCCAAGGTGATTTGGTCAAGTATTTTTTATTTGCAGGCATAATTTTATTTGATAAATATTTCCATTAAAAAACAGGCTATGTATACCCCCACTATCCAACGAATACCTACATATCGAAACGGAAAAAACAATACAATCAAACAGCCCATGGACATCAATATGACTACTGCAGCGAAAAGTCCGCTTCCCACGCCTAATGCCAAAATACATAATGCCGTACCCAACAGCATCATACCCGTGGCGATACATTTGGTTTGCAACGGCTTTTGCGCAAAAAAATGCCCCACCTTTCCCCTATCTTTCCATGTCACCCGCTTGGATGTCTGCATCCAAACCAAAAAAGCCAAAAAAAACAAAAGACAAACAGTACTTATCATACAGAAAATCCATAAATTGATACAGTAAAAGAGCTGTCTGAAAAGGTTTGCAAACCCAAAAACGCGTCATTATGAGGAGTTCCGATAAATCGCAACGCGTCAAGTTAACTCGTTTTTTTGTCATTTCGACTGTAAGGAGAAATCTATGGGTGAGTAGGAAAAATCCTCTACGTCCATAGATTCCTCCTCGTACCTCCCCGAAAGCTTTCGGGGCAGGCTGTCGGAATGACAATCCAGTTTCCTTAAGTTGACACCAATGCGATAAATCGGGATAATAATCTACGTTTTTAACTGATTAACGCATCCACCATGTCCATAGATTACCTTCGTGAGCACTCCGTGGTTTTGCTTCGCAGAGCCTTTGGGTTCTCTTCCTAACGTCGTCGAAAACTTGTCCGACTACTGGCGGATGACAGAAAACGCGCCTTTTCAAACAGCCCCTTAAATATTAATCCAGGTGCTCAATAGCTGTGATTGCGCCACCCTCGACTTTCAAGCCCCTTGTTGCGGTTGCTGTAGAAGCATCAATTTTATAAACATAGCTCTCACCAGAAGTCAAGTTTACACCGATATATGCGGTTTTTCCGTCATTTAAGCTATAGTTATTTCTTTGCGTAAACGATTTAACATCCGCCGCTTCAGGAAGACCGGAGACAATTTTATAGGTTTTATCGACTACATTAACAGCGGCAATGGTAATCGCCGCACTGTAGGTACCATCCGCTTGCTTTTTCTTGGAGCTAACGATAAAATTGTTCTTTCCGACATACGTCCAGTTGACGATATTATAGCCTTTGGAAACATCACTCACATTAAAGAAATAATCTTTGTCAAACTCTGTCTTACCCGCAGGAATGCGTAGGATTGCCGCTGGGTTGGTCGTTGTTATTTTTGTGGCGCCATCTACTTTCGAGGTTGCATTTGCTGCCGAGAATGCATAAACATCACCATTTTCTACTTTGCCAAGACCGTTTGTAAAGTATTGTCCGATGTAGCTTGTTCTTTCATCCGTGAACACTTTTTCAAGTTTCATGTCCGGATACGAAAATACAGCCACCCAAGCTTTATTGGGATAATCTGTAGTGAAGCTGTTATCTTTTATGCAGAAGAACGGCGCGTACACTTTATTGCCTACCTGTGTTAACCAGCTTGGAAATCCAAGTTCCCCATTGTTCGCCAATTCAAGAGAGTTCATCTGCCCCTCGCCGACGATGGATAGGCTATTGGTGTTGACTCTGTACCAATAGTTCGTTGGAGAAGCAATATTCCGGGAAATCTTCATCAACAATACATCATCGTTCACCGGTGCAAAAGCCTGCACCGTCTCTGTTTGGAAATTGGTCAGTTTCTTCAATTTCCCGTCGGTTAGATTGTAAGCCGTTACTGCGCCGGGGTTGCCTTGTCCATACAGGAAGCTAAAGAACTTATTGTTCGTTGTCAGATAGTAACGGTAGGTTCCGTCTTGCTCAATACCGTTGCCGAGAATAGACACCGTCCCTTCGTCTAGACTACTCGATGTAACCAAATAGTCAGCAACACCGGTACTGGCAATTGGCGTAACAGCAACGATATATTTCCCACTTTCACCATCTGGTGTAGGATCGACTGAAGGATCATTCTCGGAGCAAGATGCCAATACAGTAGCAGCTGCTATGACTGCCATTAAAGATTTAGTTTTCATATTAAATTATTGTTATTGTTTATTAAAGAAATAGCGTAAATTAAGATAGAATCCTCGACTTGGTTTTTGTAAACTGAAGTTGTCCACCAGACGGTTATCACTTAAGTTTTTACCTTCAAGGGCTATATTGTAGCGGCCATTGGCCAGCGAGTATACCACGTTGGCATCAAAACTGATTTGGGTTGGAATCTTCATTTCTTTTTCATCCCTCGAACCCAACGCAGGCCAATACAGCCAGAAATCGCGAACAAACAACATATTTGCACCAATAGTGAGCCGGTTCGTTTTACCTCCGAAATCCTGTAAGATAACAGAGGCATCAATGTTTCCAAACAGATTCGGGATGTTCGGCATATCCAGCTTATATAAAGGACTTACCCCCGTATAGCCCGGTTCCTTTTCTTGCATATTTTTAACCTTTTGATAGGTCATATTAAGGCCCGTGGCAAACCATCCTTTGTGCGAATAGCGCAGATCCAAGTCGCCACCCAACGACTGCACACCATCCCTATTGTCGGACACGTACTTTGATTGGTTATTGTTGAGGCGCTGATAGATAAAATCGTCGGCGTTCCTAAAGAAAGCATTTGCCATCAGCGCAAAACGGTTATCAACATCCAGGTTGAAATCGTATAGCAGTCCGAGGTTGAAGTTATTGCTCTTTTCAGCCTTTAAATTATAATTGCCTTCATAATTTTCCACATCGCCAAACAATTCGGTTGGTGTAGGCATTTTTGTAGTCAGTTCATAAGACCCCTTCACCTGCAGGTCAGGGATCAAGTAATAAGAGGCCGCCAATCCGTAGCCCAACTTCGAGATATCCTTTTTTAGTTCATTGCTGCCGCTTACATTATGCTGGTTGTAGTGCTTCAAAAAAGCATTCAGGCTGACAACATCTTTCACATCGTATTGGTAGCCCAATGATAACACGTTCTTTTGGCTTAATTGAGCCCTTTCGTTCGCGGCATTTTGAGGGTTTACCGCATCGCTACCGCTGCGTTTAAACGTATTGAATACATCTGTGAGGGATACACTCTGTCTCTCCGAGATTTTATAATTCAATATGGCATTTCCCACACCTGCATTATTCCGGTATTTATACATCGAATACGAACGCTCGCCTCCGGGGCCATCCAACGGTTTCTTGTTGCCATACCAATCAAAACGGGCATGCACGGTATCAATATTCTGGTTATAACCAAGATTAATATTTCCATTAAGGATAAGGTCCAATCCTTCGACAAAAAGATCGGTCTTTTTATACTTTACGGTAGGCATGACTGTCGTGCCTCGATTGTGCCAGTCACCGAAAACGGACACCATCCTTGCCCCTGTCTGAATTTCCTTATAGCTCTGGCCCAATACGACACCAAACAGGAGTTTATCCGCATAGGATTTATTAACGACTCCTATGTTGGCAATAAGCGATTCATTGTGATAGGTATCGTGAAATCTTTTAAGTGTTACACCTTCATCATAAACGCCCGTGTTGATATCAGCCGCATCAACCGTTACCTTGTAGTTGTTGTCCGAATAATTTTGGAAGGCATTCAATTGGAAATACAGACCTTTCTTGGTTACGTGGGCAACATTGATCACCGTCCGGTGCGTATTGAAGGAACCAAAAGAATACGAAGCGTCCACATAGCTGTTCATGCGATCACCCGTCACGATATTGACCGCTCCGCCCAAGGCATCCGACCCCAACCAAACCGGTACGACACCTTTATATATCTCGATTCTTTCTGCAATATTGATGGGGATATTGTTGATCTGGAATGCCGTGCCGAAGTTTTCCATCGGAATGCCATCGATAAAATAACGGATCTGATCGCCATTAAACCCGTTAAGCATCAGGTTGAAGTTGGACCCTACACCGCCGGATTCCCGCACCCGCACACCTGCCACACGGTCCAACGCACTGGAGATATCCATCGTCGTATTATATAGCTTGGTGGCATCTACAGCCGTGACATTGAAGGCCTGCCTGTTTACCTCCTGCGCTTTGGTACGTCCAAAGACCTCTATTTCTTGTATTTTCTCATCGGTAGACTGCAGTTCAAAAACCAGGGTAGACTTTACCTTATCGCTTAGTTGCACTTGTTTGGAAAATTCTTCCATACCCATTGCCGTCACACGGATATGTAGGGAAGATCTGGATGTCGTGAAGGTGAAAAATCCATTTTCGTCAGCCGACTGCACGCCGTTTTCAATATAGATACTGGCATTGGCAACAGTTTTGCCTGCCGAAAGGACTTGACCTGTATAGGTTTTGGCCGTTTGAGCTATGGCCGAAAACGCGCATAGCCACATACAGATAATAATAAAAAATTTGTTATTTTGCTCCATCTTTTAATCGTAACACATTATGAGATAAACACTACGCGCTTAACGTAGTAAAAAGGGTAGCCTAATTGCCGTTAGGCTACCTGGGGCGCCATAATCGAATTGCCGTTCGTTATGGCGCTTTCTTTAAGATACTATTGTACCAAAAAGCTTATTGTGAGTCCCTGCCAATTTCTTTTATAGGCCTTGCCATGCCAATCGCCTCCTTGTACATCCATATTGCTAAATTCCACCACATAGCGTCCGGCCCAGAGCGCATCTATTGACGCATGGCCTTGCTCATCTGTCTTGTACGTTTTGCTCCAGCCACTTTCCGACATCACCAAGATGTCCTGATGTACGGCAGGTTGGCCGTCTTTACGCAAGGAAATGGAAACTTTGTCTTTTAAACGGAAAATTTCGGGAAGTATGTCCAACTGGAATCCTAAGGGCAGTGCACCTTTTTTGGATGATTTACCCACCTGTACAATGGCTTGGGCGATAAACTCATATCGCGTTTCTCCTCCCAAGTCCTTTGCCGCATGACGTGTAAAGAGCTGGTAAGCTCCCTCGGCATCCGGCACAAAGCTGGCTTCCAAATACTGCCCTTTGTCCACCAATGGCAGCGTACTGATCTTTTCATTGGGATCAACAAGTTGCAGGGTTAAACTTTTTAAATCCGAATACCAGCTTTTGGTGTCTTCCAATTCCCCAGTTGCATACTCGCCATAAAACACCTTTACAGTATGCGCTTTGCCTTTTGTGCCCTGCGAACTGCTCTCCAGCCAAATGGCATGGGCCTTGACTGCCTGGTTGCCGCCAAGCAAGATCATGATAAATACAAAAATACGCTTAACAATACACATATTTATTTAGACTTATTTTAAATAATGGGGCAAATATAGAGGTAACAAAACAAAACGTAGGTTCGAAATCGGAAAAAAAATCTACGCAACTAGAAATAAATGCATAATAACCTGAGTTCGGGATAACAACTCATGTCTAGATTATCGTTTAAGGTGCGCAATTACACCATGAGCCTCACGGGCGTGACATAGCTCGTCAAACGAATGCTTATCACGAGTTCACGTTAAATTATGTTGCAAGAAATGCCATTATCTCATCAATGGCTAACGCGATATGCTGCTTTCGAGAGATATTATGCCCGTCATTTTTCAAAACGACAGTCCTCGCCCCTATTTTTTCATGATCCTTTAAAAGCGCTATTCTTTGTTTATTGGACAGCATAAAATCCCGGTCACCCATGATATACAACGTTTCCATGGGAGATCCCAGAATATCGTTACGCGTATTGATACCCGAGAAATCTATCAATTTTTGAACATTAAAGTCTTTGTCAACAGCGAGTCTATGCGCCAATATGGAACCATAGCTGACCCCGACCAGGGAAAAGGAATCTATATGGTATTTCTGTGAGATTTTTCCCAAGTCTGTCTTGATCGCTTCTAATTGTATGGTCAAATGCTTTTCCTTAGGGGTATGATGAAGTTCAAAATCATTACCAGCTCCTGTCGACCCCGGATAGTTGAGGACGATAACGCCGATATGGTTCGACACCAAGCTGTACAAATATGGATTAAATCTTCTCGAAACCTGCTCGTGTGGTCCTCCATGAAGCCAGACAACCCATTGCTTGACCTCTCCTTCCGGCAAAAGCACTAGGTTGTCCACACCTGATTCTTTGCGTTCAGTTAAAATTTTATAGTCTTTTGGCTGATCGAATTGATGCAACAAATTAACCATGCCCGAATCGGAGAGCAGGTAAAGCGATGCCGGTTTCTCCGGATTGGCATACAGCATCAATAGGCTGTCATTCTTTGACACAAAATCATACAGCACGCCGTCTTTTGGGAGTTGCTCCACATTAGAGACGAACCGTAACCCATCATTTTTGATATAGGTGAGCGTGTCGCCTATAAAAAGACTGTTATTGGCTAAAAAATAATCATAGTTGCCGGATAGCATTCGCTCTTCCTTTGCGCGGCCTAACGCGAGCTTATAAATGGAATTGAATCCGTTTTCATGATCGCTCATAAAAAAGAGTTGCCCATCGTGCACCTTTACTTTCCTTGAAGAACTGAATACCGCTGGTGCATCCCATATTTTACGATATTTCTTTTGGTGAAAATCGAACATCCAAAGTGAAGAATGGGTGTCCTGAAGAAATGCAATATTGTCATCCCCTTTAAACAGATATGAAAACCTTTCCTCCGACGGATAGTAGCGCCAATTTTTATCGGAAACCATATAGGCATGCAACTCACCGTCCTTTAGAAACAACATCGTGTCTCGGTTCAAAAAATAGGGATCGGTAAAGGTTGAATGGATACCGTCCGTAATGTTATAGGACGAATCTGTAGCTAAGTTGTACAGATATATATCAAAATTGTTCTCTTTTAACTTTTCGGCAAGGAGAAGCACAAACCGGCAATCGCAGGATGCATCTCGGACATAATAGTTTGTAACAGCAGGTAGTTTGGCTGTTTTTTTCATTTTATGTGGTCCGAAAGGAGAATAAAGAATAGTCGGGGAAAAGAAATCCGTTTCATTCGTGGCGTATACCACAAAATCACAATCGACATGGTAGACCACTCGCTTGTTGATCTCAAAAACAGGAGAAGTGGACGTTTTACGGCATGCCGTTAATAGGCAAACAATCGCGAAGTATAAAATTGCTATTTTTTTCATGCAGGAATTTTATTATGGTGGCAATCAATTGCCACATTTTCTAAGCTATGACTGTTTTTTATTGACATTGTTCTGTTAATTAAATCGTATTAATAAATCAAGCTTTTTAGTACATGACATTTTATGCTAACCACGTAGGAACATCGTTATTTTATCTCTTAAAAGTCACAGCATGCGTACATGCATTGAAATAAATTCACATAGGCTATGTAAACGATGCGTAAAGCTTTGCTTCTATGTATTGCAAACCAAATTATACTATGTCGCTATGTGGTTTTATTCGACTGTTAAATAAATTAACAACCTGCACGTGTGCCTTTTTTGAGGCGTCTGTTCTGTATTAACTCCATATTGTTCCGCTTTTCATTTAAAGATAGTTGGCCCAAAACGGAATAGAAATCAAAACTGCTGTCCTATATTATCCGGGTCGTAGGGCACTCTATTAGGCTCTATTTCCTTCCAGTCCTTATACTTAAAATCTTTACTCACGATCAAATAATAGCTCCACCGCCAAAAGCACAATGGATTCATCTTATACAACCGATACATTTCGGTATTATCTTCTTTTGGTGGAGGAATTCTGGATTTAATACCGACTTCAATATTATCTTTTTCAATTAACCCTGAGAAATAGTTGAATTTCTCTATTCGGGTACAGGAACCATCAGCATTCGAATAACGCAATTTTCCGTCATCAAGCATTGCCAACAGACCGAGGTTAAAGATGGGTACGTTTGAAGCCAACACAATCGTTATCACTATAATAATCCCTATTTTTTTTGTTCTCCCTGTCATCTTTCTTTTAAATACAGTTCTCCATCAGATTAGTACATACTAAAAATCCTGCCACTTGTTATTCGGCACAAACGGCACTCTATTCGGCTCTATCTTATCCCAGCTCTTATAGCCGAATTTTCTGCTGACCATCAGGTAATACCGCCATCGCCAGAAACATAACGGATTGATTCTATACAATCTGAAAACTTCCATGTTTCGTGCTTCAGGTCTTGTGTTTTCAATAAATGCCCACACGGTCCACTCACTAATCCAAGGACGCATCCAATCAAAGTGTTCTATATCTGTAAAAGATGCATTCGCATTTGAATAACGGAAGTGATCGCTGTCAATTTTCCTTATAATCGTTGTACCTATGACGGGAAGGTTCGGAATAAAAATAATGATAGAGGCAAATATCAATATCCATTTTCTTTTCATGATTTACTATTGTCAGATTAGATTATGCTTATCCATTCTTATTCTGTCCTGTTCATTCAGGCCCCCGCATGCTTTAGTTTTATACAATCCTTTCCACACTAATGAATCACCAATAACACAATCAAAACTATTTTGATTTATCCTCTGTTTTTTTCTTCTTACTATTTTCCCGAATCCAGATGATGTCATTTTTCAGAAGCTCTACTTCGTTATAGAAATTATTTGTATTATATAAGTTGATATTTAGTTCACAAGCATTGGTATGACCAAAGAAAATGTCTTCAATAGTAATCCTCCCGCTATGTCCTCGACTATGGTTACTCGCAACAATCTTTCCTACGAAATACCACCCGGGCAGGTTAATTTCGTAATATCCTTTCTTATTGGCGATCGCCTCATAAATCGCACCACTATCCGAAACAAACCTTATTTTAGCAAAGGATGCGATTTTTCGTGTATCGCAAATCCTGACTCTGCCATGTATATGCATACCTGATCCTTGTTTGATGCTATAGTTTCTCAGTTCATACCCATTGCAATATCCCTGTCGTCTATACTTATTGTTGGTCAGACAGCCCGTCATAGTACCCATTAAAACAATCAGTATAAGCAATAAATTAACAGCCCGCGGGCGTACCCTTTTGGGGGGTCTGTGGTGTCGTAAGTCCATATTGTTCCGCTCTTATAATATTAATTATTCTTGACCGATCCTGCTCATCCAGGCCTTCAAACGCTTTTGTTCCGGTCAAACCTTTCCAAGCTAAATCTTCGTAGTAGGAATCCGAATAAACGTATCCCTGCTTATGACCAAAAGCCTTCACAGACTTCGCGATATCCTTCATGAAATTCTTTACCATGAGATTGTGTTGTACTGTACCATCGTTCACACCATGCTTTTGCCAAAAATACTTACTAAAAAGTTCCGGATAAGTTTCTTGGGCACTTTCTGGGTCATCTTTGTAAAACGCATAAAGATAAGCATGAATAGATTCGTGCAGTATGGTCGTCGCGATGGCCAGATCGGTCACATTATCAGTTACATAGCTATTCGTATTAAAGTTAATAGTCATATATCCGTCCGTTATTTCATTGTGCACCCAAGCGACTCTTCCTACACTATCATCATGCACAGCATCAAACCTAAGATTATATCCAGGCAGTTCGTCCGAAAACTTGAGGATAATATCGGCAACAGAGTTCCCACTCAAGCTCTTCAAATCCGTCAACACATCTTTCATACAATCCAATAGTTCCGAATCATCAATATGGGCATCATATACATCTTCCGGTGTGGGTCCAGGCTGTGAGGGAATACCTCCCCCGACACTCCCGCTACCACCACCTCCGCCACCTCCCCCAGTATCACCACCGCCTTCCCAATCACCATTTTCCCATGGATTATATCCTTCCCAAGGGTCTTCCCATGGATCGTAGCCCGGACCACCGCCGCCTGAAGGCGGTGGCACAATAACCTCTTCTATTTCAAGTTCCCAAGCTATTTCTCCACCATCATTTCCTCCGGAACCTCCGGCCACCTTAAAAAAGTTTAGGGAGGTGCGCTCCATGGCGAGCTTCTGCCCGTAGGCGATACGGTACAGCTTATGTTTCCCGGTTAGATACGTTCCTTTATGCTTTACAAACAGCGAACGCCGTTTATGTTTATAGGTCCCTTTTTCGTACAGCTTGCCGCTACCGGTATAGATGGTCAGTTCGGAATCCCCTATATAAGGATTGTCTTTGTATTCTTTGATAATACCGTTGGCACGGCCCTTTTTGTCAATCACCAACGATATTTCCGTGAGAAAAATATCTTTATGCGCCTGGTTTTTTAAGGGAATGGAAATCCACGGTTGCCCCGCCGCATTCTCGCTTAAAACAGAATTGTCCCAATCGGGCGTTAACAATCTCACATCTAGATCGTGCGTTCCTTTGGCATGTTGCATGTTCTGCCGGTACCACTCCTTTGCCTTGTCCAATACACCGGCTTCTCCCTGCACTTCTGCCGAAGGGCGGTCCAATAAGTCGAAATCTTTCTGGCAACCATGAAACAACATAGCCATAAAGATAACGACAAATAGTCTAATTTGCGTTCGATTTGTTTTCATATGATTTAGTGTTTATGTTATGTAGATAATGTATAGCTTCTTGCTTAATCTGCGAAACGTCTTCCCGCTTAATCTTAACCGGATGGTTCAAAATATGCTTGGCCATCGCAATGGCTTTCGACCGATCATTGGTCATGCGATAGAGGTCAAAGAGCATATATTTGGGTATAAAGGCTTTGGGTAAAATATTTTCAGCTTTTCTGTAACACGATGCAGCAAGATCGTATTGCTCCAGAGCTTCATAATTGTAACCTAAGATAAGGTATCGCGCATAGTTGGGCTACATCGACACCAACCGTTGCAATACCGTATCTGCCGCTTGGTAATCGTCAAGGCTCTGCAACCGTACAGCATAATCGTGCAAAAATTTCACTTCACCATGCAAGGTCTTGTTTAGCTTCCGGTATCCTGTTATAAATGCATATTCATTCGTTTGATGCGGGAGGTCGCTGAGATCCCGCCATTTCATGAGGTCTGACACGTATTGGGCATGGCGAAAAAACAAGGTGGCCATGCATAGCATTACCATCAGTACGGCCAGTCTCTTTTGCGTTCCGGAATAATGGCAAGAAAACGTAAACACCCTGTTTGGGCAGGATAAAGAGGCAAAGGCGAGCAAAAAAACACACAGCATCTGTATGCTGGGCGACAAAAACGGATAAGAAGCCAAGCTGCAGACCAAAATCGCAATGCATGCCGAAAAGGCACCATGCAACCGTTCTCTATAGAAGTTCCTCAGCGCTATGCATACAGCCGTACCCATTAACACCGATCCAACTGTACCTGTTTCAACCCACACCCGAATATATTCGTTGAGCACGGTCTTTACTTCGCCGGCCATCAATCTTTCGCTTAGTTTGGCATTCGCCATAAAATCGCCTTGGAGGTCTGCCAAATAATACTCGATAAACCCACCCCCCCTGCCAAATAAAACATATTTCCATTCCATGCCACTCAATCCCATTTCCCACAATAAAAACCGGCCTTGTACCGATGCGGGTCTAAGCTGATAGAGCATATACGTAACCAGCATCAGGACGAAAATTATCGGAAAAGCATATGCTATTTTAAAGGGCCTGGAACGGCGAAGCATTCCGTACGCGATACCTGCTGCAATCATGGAAAGCACGGATATCCGAGAACCGGTGTCCACTACGGTGACAACTGTCAATAACGCCAAAAAGCCGAGAAGATACCTATTTTTCTTTTTCAGCTCGAAAGACATCATTACCGAAACAATCAGATAAATAGAAAGAAAATGTTTGGTCTTTAAAAATCCGATAAACTCATAAGCAGCGCCGGTAAATAACTTTATATACCAATATTGTCCCATGAAGACTAATGCAATCAACAAGTTTGTGGTCAACAGCATATCGACAGCACTTCTGTTTTTCTTAAATATAGACGTGGCCATTACGTAAAGAATAGCGCAACAAATGATTTCTTGGATATAATGGTTTGCTATATTGGGTATATTGCGCATCAAGGATGTGGTTATTCCCGATATCATGACAAATGACATGAAAAAGAAAGACACGCCATCCACTTCAACTTTTATGGGCTTATCGGTTGCGCCGACGATGCTATAGCATAAATATCCTCCACAACAGATTAAGACTGTAAACATCATGAGGTGAGGCATTAGCATTTCCATTTTTAAGGCATACGGAACAACCGATATTAACAAGCAGGTTATTAATAGGGCTATTTCCAAAGAATGCGTCAAAAATTGTTTATTGATAGTTGCCAAATCAACAAATGTTAGTTCTACAATCAGGTTATCTCAAACGTCTTAAAGCACAAAACCGTTCAATGGTCATTGATTAATCAATGTCAAATATATTTTATCCAACGAGCGTAGCGGAATAGATATAGATTTATTTTGGACAGATATAGGTTTTCGTATTGAATTCCAATACAAATAACTCATTTTCAAATAATTAAAAAGTTATAAATATAGGTTTTTAAATTGTCAGGTATAGGTATGGATATAAGATTTATAGCATAATGGCGCTTATGGAACAAAGTATCTCGTTATTAGTAACGGATTACCAAAAGGCAGAACCGGGAAAGTTAACGGCTTATTTTGGAAAACAGCACATGAATAACCGAGTTGAGATTTACAGTCCAAATTTCCGAGGGTAATAAGACAACGATAGCTGGAAAAACTGTCTTAAATTGTTGCGATATCCCGTAGTCATCTCGATGGCGCCATTGCTGACATATATCCCTTTGTTTTGGTTCAAGATATCATATACGGTCAGCTTGGCTTCCAGGTTGTTCCCTTTGGTGAATCGATGTGCAATATTCGCATTCCAGATAGTCAAGTCATCACGAAACCTATTAGCGTTAATAAAACGACCATTTATATCCGAGCCGATTTTTATTTTTTTCGTCAGCGCACACGCCATGCTAAATGCGGCGTAGTGTTCAATAGAAAAAAAGGAATACTCCTTTGCGGTAAGGTTTCTACTGTCATAGCGATTATAACCACCCTTCAGACTCAGTTGATACCGGGAACCATAGGTATAATAAGTAATGACGTTAACATCTTGGTTAGTCGGTGCTAACTTTTGCAACTCCGTATCGATGTATTGGTAGTTCTTTGACCGGTAGGACGAGGCATTGATTTCAATGGTAAATGTTTGGTCTTTTTTGATAACGAAAGGTTTGGAAACATTAAGACTTGTATTGAAGTCATACATGACCTGAGCCATATTCACCAAGAATACCTGCTGTTGCCCCGGCGCAAAGACCATACTATCACGTATTCCCGAGCCAACGATATTGTACATCCCACTTATATTTACGCGAAGGGCATGGGCCTTATGCTCGTCAAATTGCAGGGAGCCCATCCATGTCTGCCTTTCCGTTCCGGAAAGGTTGGGATTGCCAAAATAGCGGTAAGCCGGGTTGATATCATCATAGATGGGTTGCAATTGATCGATGGTCGGAAAGTCCTCGTTGCGCTGGTAGCCCAATTTTGAGGTAAGAAAGTACATCCCATACCTATTTTTACTGTATTCCAGCTCGAGTTTTGGAAGGTGCGACACAAAGCTCTGTTCGATATTCCGATAGTCCAATGAAGAACTGTTGGTTCGGTTCAGTAATCTGAGCGCAAAAGACGGCTTAAAAGCCAAATGCTCTGAAAGCCTGCCCGCATAATTTCGTTCGAAGATGTGGTAACTATATTCCACCGTAGGCGTATACAGCAGTTGCCTAAACCTTGATTCATGGGTCAGGGATATGTTGTTCATTTCAGTGTTGCCCTCCATATCTCTGACATGCTGATCGATTTCGGAGTAATTGAAATCGATGGGATTGATGACCCTCAATCTATCGTTATGGTTGGACACGGTGAATGTCAAATGTTGATTGTGTGTCTGATTGTCGTTATCGTATTGTCTGTCTATATATTGATCGGCAGCTGGGTTAAGGCGGTTCTCTATTTGTGCATTATTGGTGCGCCGGGAGCTGTTGTCGTTTACCGAGGCCTTCCAATCTAGCGCATACCGCAGTCTATCCAAGATGGTTGGCTTTTTACCCTGTTCATATAGGTGAGAAAGATTTCTAACCCCCCACTTGGCCGAAACTGTGAGGACAGCAGCTTGCCTGTCTGCGTTTCGCTGTTCCTTCCGGGTATTGCGTGACTGGTTATTGCTGTAGTCATAGTTGGTCTCTGAGGAACTTTGGTCATCCTGTGCAGAGGTTGATAGGTTTAGGGTGCTGCTTATTCGTGTCGGCCTGCCTTTTATTCCCTTGTTCAGTTCGTACCTTATATCGCCTTGTACCGCACGATGATTGCCGGTACCTTCGCTGTAGTAGTGTCTTTGGTTGATATATTCTTCGCTGTTACCGGATACCATGGTGTTCGATGTATTGGTCAGCGTTTCTTTATCCCAATTGCTAAAAACATTTCCGGTAATGAAATGCTTACGGTTGGTCTCGTTTGTAGCTAAAAAGTCGTGCTGGTATCTTGCCGCGAGAACATGTTGTTGATTAATCCCGGAGCGACTGAAATCCGGATGGTAATCCGCATTGATGCCCACACCTTTGTAGGTGGTATTTTTGAGCAGCTGGTCCAGGTTGTTCAATTTTTTGTTGGTATTGTTGTTTGCATAGGCGAAGGTAGATTGTGTTCTTTTATTGGCGTAGTTTAGATTTAGGTAGTTCTCATACCTCTTGTCGGTACCGGCTCCTAAGGTAACGTTGCCAAACAGCATTTTTTCTTTCCCATCCTTGAGCACCACATTCATTTCATATTGTTGATCTGTCGGCCTTTCTTGTTGCGATTGCTTATCCCTCGTATCATAGACCTGCACTTTTTTCACCGCATCTTTCGCTATGTTTTGCAAACCAATAGCTTTGTCGGTGCCGAAAAACTCCTTGCCGTTGATGAATACCGAGGGAATCTCTTTTCCGTTATACGTGATTTTGCCATCGCCCCACACAATCATTCCCGGCAACTTGTGGATCAAGTCCTCTACCACCGCATTGGTGTCCAATTGGAAAGCATCGGCATTAAACTCGATCGTGTCCCCTTTCATCCGCACCGGAGGGAGAACGGCGACTTCTTCTATTTCGTTTATCTGCCGTTTTAGGTACAGCTTGCCAAAGTCCAGCTCTTGATCTGCGCTCAGCGAAAATTCCTTGGTCAGCTTTTGGTATCCCTGGTAACTGAATTCTACCCGATAGGCTCTATTGTGGAGCAGGTGCTCTATAGCAAATTTTCCAAAGCGATCGGTCAAGGTTACCTTTTCAACTGCGTCTTTTCCTTGCTGGTAAATCGATACAGTCGTACTGCGCAATACCGTATTGCTCAAGGTATCGACTACGCTCCCATAGATTTTCGTCTGGGAAAACGTAGGATGCACAAGCAAAAAGAACAGAAAACAGCCTAAAAAAAATCTCATGATTTCAATTTGAACCGCACTAAGATAAGGTTATACTGCTTTAATAAATCTTTGTATGCCGCACGCATGATGTGACTTTCTTCTTCACATGTTTCCATCGCATGCTGCACAGAATAAGAGGCCATAAAGGTGTATAGGTACTCGTTGTCGGTCAATACAGGAAAGTGGGAAAAAACTTCCATATAGTCATTGGATTTATCCGAGACAATGTTGGAGAAACCAATAAAATCCTTAGTGACTATATTAAACCCATAGAAACGATAAAGTCCTGCTTTAAAAATCAGGTAATCGCCGTAGCGTATAATACGGTCGAATGCGTGTATTTTATTCTCCTGCTGTATGACCTTGTTAGCAAAGTCTGAATGTGATCTGTAAACTACCGAAGTATCCACAATATTGTGCTGCGGGAAAATAAAATCATAAATCCTATTGACCTTGAGTTCGTCCAATTCAAAGATTTTATAATGACTGTCCGGCAAAAAATAGCTTAATCCATGCGGTATGGATACCGGAGAAAAATAGGCATCCTTATCGAAAAAATATTTTTTTCTCGTCTCCCTATACTTGATAATGGGGGAGCCATTCAAGGTCAACGCAACATTGGGGTTGTCTAAACTATCATAGCGTGTGTATTTCCATACCGCTTCCCCAATCTGTATCGAATCGGCCCCATAGTGCTGCTTTTCCTTTAACAAGACAATATTCTCTCCCTTGTTGTCCATTTTGATTTTATAATTCATTGTGGACAGTACAAAGCAATCGTTCCAAACCTGCATATCTTGAACGCCCTCGCTATGAGGCGGTCGCGCTATTTTGTTAATATCTATCATCTTAATCAATCTTCCCTCGGTAGAGTAGATATAAAATTTCTTGCCATCATTGGGAAGTATACCGATTGAATTGCCTATCATGCATGTTCTGTAAACTGATTGAAAAATGTCACTTTTATTCTCAACTTCCAAAGGAATATAGGATAGATCATCGATCCATTCACTTACCGTGCCACCCAGCGCATGATCAATTACAATACGGTGTTGCTCAATAGGAATATCCGGAGAATAGGCGATGTTTTGTGCTTTTGCTTCCAAAAATGGGAAGCACAAAAGGATAAAGATTAAATAAGGCGTAAAAAGTTTCATCTTATGTAGTTTGCAAATCTCTCTAATTCTGGTAATACCTACGCAAATTAAGAAATATTTTTATCCGATATAACCACCATTCTTAACGGCTTGTCGCGTGCCGCTAAAAAATATGAATAGGCAGGATATTAATATGGATGCTCCTACATACTTATCGGTTACAAATGGTCTTTTGACAGGAGCCAAATCAATTATTCGCTTTTAATTTTTTATTTTATTTATTTTGCAAATATTCTGACTCGATTATTCATTGTCTAAGTTCATTAGCCTGTTTATTCCATCCAATGTTTTCTAAACTCCTCCCATTCTACCTTTTCAGTTGTCCAATCACCATACAAGGCGATCCCATCTACGATCTGTGCAGTGGAATCCAAACGCAAAACTTCCTGCTTTATAGTTTCCAATGAATTCGGGATGCTCTCAATCTTTACATTGCGGTACTTGTGGAGCTCCGGCTCGTTAATGAAGGTCCCGATGGCTATTAAGTATTGAATGTCGTTGTTGTTTTTTAAGGTTTGGATATCTTGAAGCAATAGATTGCAATTCTTTTCGAATAAGGCCTGACTATGGATAGCTGTGTCATAATACAGAAAAGCCAATTGATCTACATATTGTGTCAATATGCTTAGTTCTACCATGCTTGTTTTTCTTTTCCAAGGTTTCGTATCCGGCGAAGTAGCCAGCACAACCGAGGAAACAAACGCATGGGACATCGCTTCACGGAGTTTTTTATGAAAGTTGTTCACCGTATTCCCGTATGCTTCGCGCTGGCCGGGCTGTTCTTTTCCGATGGTTTGGTCAAGATAGGGATCGCCGGGAAGGATATACTCAAAATCAACATGTACGCCGGGCACATCCAAGGTTTCCACTAATTTTTTAGTGTCTGCAATTGCTTGCGCTACCCATACGGCATCCTGCAGATGAACCGTTTTATTTTGGACACCACCCACCCAAGGCAGGATGACTATCTCCGGATAGTATTCTTTTAATCGTTTTACGGAACGAATCGCTACAGCTGCAAAAGCATAATCCGGTAGATGCCCGTCTTCGCCATATGGTCCAGCAAAGAGATACGCATACTTTATACCATTGTTTTTCAAAGTTTCTGCGTATTCCCTCAAATGTTCATCCGCCAACTTTTCGCGTGTAGTCGGCTGATATCCCCGTAAATAGATACTCTCCGTCCATAGGGCATTCTCCTGCCCAAATCGACGCTCATGTTGACCGCCATTTGTGCTACAACCCATTAACAGCAAGCTGACAATACCATAATAACAAGCAAGCGCGTTAACTTTTTTCATAAAACCAACCCGTGATCTCATAGAAACTTTCTAAATTTTAGCAAAACAGCGTAATTGTCATGTTAAACGAATGAATACCTTTGAAAACAAACAAAAGATGAATAAACATCTATCAATCATACCTGTCTAGCAGATCGTTATTCATTCGTGCCCGTTTTCAACAGTATGAATGATTACTTTGCAATTCCTATCGTCAGCATGAAAAAGAAAGCTTTGAATCATTTTTAGACAGCTTCTTATTTTTTATAAGTAGATGTTCTATTTTTTTTACCACATAGGCACATAGCCTTTATCTTTAAATCGAGTAAAATGTAAAATTAGATGCCAAAGGCATTGCAATAG
>JBEBRE010000044.1:0-21493 GCA_040394995.1 Sphingobacterium wenxiniae | reverse complement strand
GAGCAAAAGACAGATGCCGTAAAGCCTGCCGGATTCAAGCCAAGGTTCAAAGCGGGGGTCACGAAAACTGCCGAGCCGGAAAAGACCCAGGAGACCGAGCCACAGGAGGAGCAAAAGACAGATGCCGTAAAGCCTGCCGGATTCAAGCCAAGGTTCAAAGCGGGGGTCACGAAAACTGCCGAGCCGGAAAAGACCCAGGAGACCGAGCCACAGGAGGAGCAAAAGACAGATGCCGTAAAGCCTGCCGGATTCAAGCCAAGGTTCAAAGCGGGGGTCACGAAAACTGCCGAGCCGGAAAAGACCCAGGAGACCGAGCCACAGGAGGAGCAAAAGACAGATGCCGTAAAGCCTGCCGGATTCAAGCCAAGGTTCAAAGCGGGGATCACGAAAACCGCCGAGCCGGAAAAGACCCAGAAGACCGAACCGCAGGAAGAGCAAAAGACAGATGCCGTAAAGCCTGCCGGATTCAAGCCAAGGTTCAAAGCGGGGGTCACGAAAACGAACCCTCCCACAACGGAGGACAATACATAAATTCGTTTTTTTATTTAACAGTGCGCTTAGCCAATATATTATACATACTATAAACTTTTTAAGATAAACCATGTTAAAGGAAGAAAGACAGGCCTATATCATTCATCAGATCAACCTGCACAATAAAGTTTTATCTTCTGATCTGAGTGTACAGCTCAACGTTTCGGAAGATACCATCCGTCGGGATCTCAATGAACTGGCAGAAAACGGACAAGTACTAAAAGTGTATGGAGGAGCTTTATCTAAGTCCTTCCAGTTTCCCTTTCAGGACGGAAACGTGTATGCCAAGGAAGCCAAAAAGGAAATTGCAAAAAAAGCCATTTCTCTTATCCAAAGTGGGATGACAGTATTAGTTGGAGGCGGTACAACCATGATCGAATTAGCTCGATTAGTGCCGAACGACATTCAATGTACCTTCTTTACTATTAGTCCCTTGGTAGCATTGGAACTAGCAGAAAAAGACAATATTGAAGTGATTTTAATTGGAGGCAAATTATCTCGCAATACAAATGTAGTGACAGGCTCACAGGTCATTAATGAACTTTCCGAGATTCGCGTAGATGTGTGCCTATTAGGCACTAACAGTCTTTCTGTAGAGGAAGGCATAACCGATTCGGATTGGGAAGTTGTGCAAATAAAACGTGCTATGATAAAAGCTTCGCAAAAAGTAGGGATATTGAGCATTGCAGAAAAACTTAATTCCAATCAGAAAATGCGTGTGGTACCCTTGAGGGATATTTCGTATCTCATCACTGATTTAGAGCCGAATCACCACAAGCTGAAGGAGTTTGCGAAGACATTGACTGTTATATAGCCTTTATTTCACAATTTAACAGAAAAACTCAACATTATTTTCCACGTAGTTTTTGGATAGCTCGCTTAACTATCCAAAAATTACTTTCTATAGCAATATTATGCCATAATAGATTGTAATCCGTCTTCCTATTGAATACTATGCGTTTAAAATGTTTTGCCAGGGAGTATAAGGTATATTTTGATAGACCATTAAAAGGTTTAGCATAATAATGAGCATGGTGCTTATGCCACTGCGCTACCGCTATAGCATCAATATATGCCAAATAGCCAGTCTCATCCGATAGTTTGCTATTTAATGCGTCTAATACTTTCTCAGTTTCTTTTCGTTGCTTTAGTGAAATTGTTTGCCCTTTCTTCTCTACGAGATCAATATGAAGATTACTAATATGACCGTCTTCTACTTCCAACCGTAACAATGCGCCAGTATTCCAAGTGGCAGTATTCGCGATGCCATCGAAATAAAAATTCCCCAAACTATAGCAGATATATTTTTCTTTATATTTTTCCATTCCCTGTACAACGTGTGGATGGTGGCCGATGACCACATCTGCACCAAAGTCTATCAGTTCTCGATAGCGTTCACGCCATTCCGGAATGGGCACATCGACCATTTCCACACCTGCATGAACTTGCACAATCAGGACATCGACTTGCTGCCGGTACCGCATAATATCTGTGTTGACACGAGGGTGATTGATCCAAGCGTGCCCTAATGTTCGCTCGCCATTCAGAGCACCATAACCATTTTCCCCATAGGCAAGAAAACCATAACGTATGTTGTCAATTGTTTTCACCAAAAGGCCATACGCCTGTTCCTCGTCGCCCACACCAATCACATCCTTACCCGCAAAAGCCTGCATACTGTGCAACATTCCTTCTTCTCCATAATCATAAATATGATTGTTGGCCATGACAAACAGATTGAAACCCAAATCGTTCAACCATGCAGGCACAGCGGATTTCTGTGTCAGGAGTGGGCCTGTTTTGTCGATAGCCTTACCTACTCCTTGCAATGGTGCTTCCACATTGCCACAACAAATAGTACTCTGTTCAAACAGTGCCTGGAGTTCGGAAGAGAATCGCGGTTGCGATTCCAGCACAATATCCCCCACAAAAAGTAGATTATGACGCATTTCTTTTGGACAATAAGATTTCTATTGGCTTGATCGTGATATAGGCGAAATAGGCTTCTAATAAATTGTTCTTGAACCCCATTCGTTTAAGTACTTCCTTGACCTTTGGAGTATGCATTAACGTCTGAAAAATACGCTCTATGTTGCCAATATGCGCTATGTTCATGTTAACCCATTCCAAATACGAGGGGTCAATGACCTCCCGCAACAGATTGGTATCCAAAGGGTCCAATCTTTCATGAAGCAACGCATAATAGTTCAGCGAGTTTTGGTACGTGTAACGGTGTTTTTCTTCCTCAAAAAGCAGATTCCGTTGTTTAAAAAAGTCACGTTGCCATTTCCGGTTTGCTTTTTGTACGGTTGGCAGGTTAAGCATGCTGAGCGCGATGTCTTCTTCTATAAACGGAGAATATCCCTCAAAGCCATAAGCTGAAGGCACCTTAATGAGGTATTGCAACAGCATCATTTTGGTGCGCATCGCAGCGATGATGCGGTATTCCGGTATGCTCAACAGGTTTCTTTGTTCTTCGTAAATAGGTTCGATCAAATCCTGATAGCCTATTGACAGGGCACGAGACGCATCAGCACTCATACCATGCGTGTACCCCAATTTCAAATAGGCATCAGGCCCCGTTATCTCGGGTACAGAAACGGCACCTGCCCAAGCATCCCCTATGATACCGCTCAACAGATAAAGCTTTCTAGGATTTTCAATCGCTTGTATTTTTTCGTAAAATTCCATATGGTACGTGCCTGAGGCTCCTACTGTAGGGCCGAACATGTTATACCAATCGGGAATATATTTATTGAATTGCCCCAAATCAATTCGTTGCCAGTAGGTACCCAAGCGCTTTGAAAGTAGTTGTGCATACACAGCTTCCCGGGACGAACCTTGGTCGAAGGAAGTACCATAGGTATACGATCGGATGCGGCTCTTGTCCTTTACCAGGACGTTCATCAGACGGGAATCAAACCCTCCGCTTGTAGGAATCAGGATGTCTTCCCCGAAAGAAGATGCCCATCGTTGGATACGATCTTCCAACATTCCCAAAACATCATCTACGTGGGCTGCTACTCCTAGTTTGCTTTCGATGCTATCCGATTTTTTTTTCACCTGAAGTTTCCCCTCCACGATGTGCAAAGATTCATGTGGCAACAGGTATTTCACATGCTTGACCGGTGTATGCCCAAATACGCAATATCCATAATCGAGATAGGCGGCCAATCCTTTCGGATCGATCTCCATTTGACCATAGTCGATTACATCTTCTACAGACGTGCCGAATACCGACGTTTTCTCATGGTAAAAAACCGTATCGAATCCTATCCAGTTTCCTTTCGCTATTTCCATCGCTAACGCTTTGTTAATTTGGCTTTGGCCATCTGCAACAATTCAACCCAAATGGCATTTTGGGTCAAATGGTTGCCCAGCACGTATATACAGGCGAATATAATACTTTGCAACAACAGCAGTACGAAATGATGCAGATTTTCTCCGAAAAACAGAAAGGCATATGCACATATAAAGGCAATAAAGCTGATGCATAAGCTGGGCAGCATATCGACAAGTTGTTTGAAAAACGTATATCCATATATTTTTCCGCTGAAAAAAGCACTAACACCGAAAAAAAATAACCGTATACCCAATTGACCGTAAATGATGCTCATAATACCCGATTTATAAGTCACCCATAACACCACCAAGGCTATCGCCACTTTTGCTATTTCCAGCCGGAGTGTATACATAGATTTCCCCTTAATGTTCAGAAAATTTACGTTCATATCTGTCAGGGAAGCAAATATGGCCCCGAGACACAACAGCTGAAAATAAGGTATAGAGGGCATCCATGTGTCTGTCAAAAAGAAGATAAAAGCAGGTTTCGCAATGGCGACAGCACAAAAGCTGACCGGAAAGAGTGTAAAGGCCAGGGTCTGCATGGATTTCCGACAGGCATTTAAAAAGCGTGGATAGTCATTCTGAATGGGCGCCAACGTGGATAAGGTCGTTCCCTGCACAATCGAGGAAATGAGCGTATTGGGTGTTTGCCCCCACTTGTTTCCTTGATAATAAAAACCCGTATGGGCGGTTGAAAAATGCTTTCCGATGAAAGAGTAATACATCTCCGGAAATATTTTACCCAAGATACTGCCCACCATAAACGAGAGGGAGAATTTCAGATGTCTTCTCAACGCCTCTCTGGAAAATGAAAAATCCAGCTTCCAATCACTCCATAACCACAGCATGACCGTGCGAAAAAGCGAGTACAAAACGGGTTGCAAAAGCAATGCCCACACCCCGAATCCCCCAACAGCTAATACGATTGATATCAGACCGGAAAAAAAGATAGATTGAACGTTAATGCGCGCCGTAATTTTAAAGGAAAAACTCCGCAACAGTTTCACGTATTGCACGATACCGAAGGAATGTACCAATAACTGCAGGAAAAGAACTCTGGCATACAAAGCTAATCCATCAATATCGTTATAGGCTTCCAAAAAGGGCGAAACGAGGAAGAGGACAAGGTACAAAGCCAAGCTCATCGAAAGATTAAAGGTAAACATTGTGGAGTAATCTTTTTCCTCCACTTCGGGGGAGCGTACTAGCGAAGTCGCCAGACCACTATCAACAAATGCAGTAGCAATGGTGGAAAAAATCACAAGCACTCCGATAATCCCAAAGTCTTCGGGAGAGAGTATGCGCGATGTAATAATGGTAACTACAGTGATCACCAATTGGTAGCCAAATCGATCAATCGCATTCCAAAACAATCCTTTAAGCGTAATTTGCTTGGTGGTTTCGCTCATGAAAACAAATTAGAAATTCAAAGTTAGCAACTTTGGTATAAAATGAAAACACTTACAAACATTCCTTTCCTCCTAAGTCAGGATAGCAATGTACTACGATTCGCGTTGTGTGAAAAAGAGTGTTCGTTTTGTTTTAGCAATAAGGCAGTAACCTTTTTCGTTAAGGAAATCAATAATGGGCGAAGAAATAGTTGCACCCATTTCGATGCTATCTTCCACTAATACATATATAGGTCTGTATTTTGACCAATTATTCGACTTCAACACAGCTAAATCAAAGCCTTCCGCGTCAATAGAAAAAAAATCAATTTGCTGGCCAGTCTTTAGATAGGTTTCCAAAATTATGTCCAGTCTTTGGACAGGTACATCTATTGTCTTTGTGACGCAATACCTGGTATTGCTGTTGCGGGCTTCGGAAATTTCTTTTGAAAAACCATTGAGAGCCGGATCATTGAAACAATAGTAAGTCAGTACTCCTTCGGTTTCCGCCACACCTACATTCAGGTTAATGTCTCTTTTACGGAATAGCTTGAACCATTTCATGGCCGCCGGATTGGGCTCTATATTAATACCTCTCCATCCTCTCTTATAAAAGGCCATCGTATTGGAGAATCTATATGGGTGGTGTGCGCCGATATCGACATAAAATCCTTTATAACTCTTCTTCCCCTCGTAAAAACTCAATAAAACTACGTCTTCTCCTTCTTGCGAATATGAAGCTTTATGTCGAAATTTATGAACTGGAAAATATTTTAAAAGGAACTTTTTAATTTTGTTCATTTGGAAGATCACGATTTAGCACCGGTCATTTTATTCGTTTATAACCGACCCAAACATACAAAAAAAACACTACAAGCATTAGAAAAAAATCTTTTGGCAAAAGATACGCATCTATATATTTTCTCGGATGCCCCAAAAAATGCCGATACCATCGAACGTGTAAATACTGTACGAGCCATTATCCGCGAACCATGGGAATTCAAGCATATTACAATTATAGAACGTGGCAGAAATTGGGGCCTTGCCGATAATATTATAGAGGGTGTTACCCGGATTATAAATGAACACGGAACAGCCATCGTACTAGAAGATGACCTCGAGACCTCTCCCTATGCGCTAACATATTTTAATGATGCACTACGTCGTTATGCCATCGAAGATCGGGTGATGGAAATAAGCGGATACATGTACCCAGTAGAACATCCTGAGCGTCTGCCAAAATCGTTCTTCTTTCGTGTCGCAAGCAGTTGGGGTTGGGCTACATGGGAACGTGCATGGAGTTGCTTTAATCCGGATATTGAACAACTGACGAAAGATTTTTCCAAAAAGGATATCGCACGGTTTAGCATTGACCACTCGGAAAATTTTTGGAAGCAGGTAAAAGAATTTAAAGCTGGCAAAATCAATTCATGGGCTATTCGATGGTACTTATCCATCTTTAATCAAAATGGACTCGTCTTATACCCTCGACATTCAATGATTCAAAACCTCGGTACCGATGGTTCTGGTACACATTCAGATATGGACAATGCATACAGGGTAAAACTGGCAACAGCACCAATTCGGTACTTCCCCACAGAAATCGAAGAGCATAAAAAAGCATATGATGCAATCAAACATTTTTATGCTCATCGAAAAGGAACTATTCCCGAACGGATAATGCGTTATATCATTAAAAAGTGGGGCCGAAGATCTCATCGGCAACATTAATACAAAAGTTCCATTACGGCGAAACCTTTTATATCTTTGTTTGTTCAGCAAATGGTATAGTCATTATGACGATAAACAATCTTACTCCAAAAATATCCATCATCACCGTTGTTTACAACAATGTCAGGGACATCGAATACACTATCCGGTCGGTCATGAAGCAGACTTATCCGAACATCGAATATATCATTGTAGATGGTCTCTCTACTGATGGTACGTTGGATGTAATTGAACAATACCGTGAAGAGATTTCTGTTTTGATTTCCGAAAAAGACGAAGGTATTTACGATGCCATGAACAAGGGCCTTGCAATTGCGACCGGAGATTATGTCCTTTTTCTCAATTCCGGTGATGAGCTATATGAAGACATGACATTGGAAAAGGTATTCTCTACGGCAGACAATGCCGATATTTACTATGGCGAAACAAAACTGATAGACGAAGATCGGCAACTACTAGGCGATCGTCGTCATAAAGCGCCTAAGCATTTTGATTGGAAGTCATTCCGGTATGGGATGAACGTCTGTCATCAGGCTATCTATATAAAACGTAGCATTGCCGAACTTTACGACACGCAATATAAGTTAAGCGCAGACATCGATTGGATTATCCGAGCTACAAAAAAAGCGCGAAAAATCGTCCCCGTAAACGAATACGTGGCTAAATATCTGGTTGGAGGCATGTCTCAACAACGGCATAAGGAAAGTTTAAAAGAGCGATACACTATTTTTAAAAAGTATTACGGGACAGTCCCCAACCTAATCAATCATGGTGTCATCGCGGCACGCCTTATTTTACACCGGTTAAAACATGGAAAAACAAGAGATTAGAAAAGGATGAAAGAACAAGGAGCAAAGAACAAGGACGAAAACCTGCTAAAACCGGAAATGTTGGTAGAATTGGCAAATGCTAAAATGCCTTTCGGAAAATACAAAGACTGGTCTTTGCACAGCTTACCTGAGCCTTATTTGGTTTGGTTTCACAACAAAGGGTTTCCTGCCGGGAAACTGGGCATGCAGTTGGCCACGCTTTATGAAATCAAAATGAACGGCCTGGAATATTTATTGAAGCCTTTGATTAAAAAATAATAAAATCCTTATTTTGCGGTGGCGGTAACGCCAAGAACAGAAAATGTCACGGGGCGATGAATAGTAAGGACAATTTGTATCAATATAACACAAAACAGCGTTGGAAGGCGTTTCTCTTCCTATTCGCAGCATTCATTGCCGCCGCCTCTTTATTATATACCAATTATCTAGTCAAAAACCTAGCTAAGTCCGAAAGAACTAAAGCTGAAGTATGGGCAATGAGCACGCGGAGCATCGTTACTATGCCCGATGTGGATGATCAGTTTATCAGTTTTGTCTATGCTGTTCGAGACAGCCTATTCATCCCCGCAATTATTACAGATTCCAAAGGAAATATTATTTTTTGGCGAGGTTTGGACACCACGAAAACCAACATTAAGGAGCAGGCAGATTCGATAACCTTAACGGTGGACTATGACCCCGAGTACTTCCAAAAACAATTGGCAATCATGAAGCGTAGCCATGCTCCAATCGATCTTCAGCTTGACAACAATGAAGTATGGTCCGTCTACTACAAAGACTCGGATGCCCTGCAACAGCTCCGTATCTTTCCTTATGTACAATTGTCGCTGATTGCTATATTCTTGATTTTGGCCTACACAGTATTTAACTCTATCAAGCGGTCGGAACAAAATCTAGTTTGGGTCGGTATGGCCAAAGAAGCCGCCCATCAGCTGGGTACGCCTATTTCCTCCTTAATGGGTTGGCTCGAACTTGTTCGCTCCAAATATGAAGCAGAAGATGACAGCATATTGAATGAAATGGAACGGGATGTGAAACGCTTGGAAATCGTAGCCGACCGATTTTCCAAAATTGGCTCCACGCCCACACTATCCAATTATATAGTTTACGACATCATTCAGGATTTCATCCAATACTTTAAAGTGAGAACCAGTGAAAAGATTACCTTTGAACTACATGGTGACAAAACCGTTGAAGCCAAGCTTAACGTGCAACTCTTTGACTGGATTATCGAAAACCTTTTAAAAAATGCGGTGAATGCCATCGAATCCGAAGGGAAAATTTCAGTGGACATTATAGACAATATTGCAAAAGAGGAAATTTTTATAGACATTAGCGATACGGGAAAAGGTATTCCAAAGTCCAATTTTGACACAATCTTCCAACCCGGTTTTACCACACGTAAACGCGGATGGGGACTTGGATTAAGCTTGACAAAAAGAATGGTGGATTATCATCAAGGCCATATCTTTGTCAAGGAATCCGAACTAGGAAAAGGCACAACGTTTAGAATAGTACTTAAAAGTAATTTACGATATGAACCCACTCAAGTCTGACGAATATCCAGCCATCTACAGCGACTATATTGAAAATGTGGTAGGGGATGTCATGGATGAGCTCCAAGAACAGTTAGAGACTTTTCCAGAGTTTATCCGTTCTATTCCCGATGATAAGGGCGATTACGCCTATGCACCAGGCAAATGGACCATCAAGGAGGTCTTATGTCATATATTGGATACGGAAAGAGTCATGGCCTATCGCGCACTGCGGTTTGCACGCAATGACATGACTGAGCTAGCCCCATTTGAGCAGGACGAATTTGTACAAAACGCCAGACATAACGAGCGCTCTTTTGATAGCATCATCGAAGAATTTGCCTATTTGCGCCAAGCAAATCTAGTGTTATTCCAGACCTTTAACGAGATAGAGTTGACACGTAAAGGAATGGCTTCCGGCCGATTGATCACCGTAAGGGCTTTTTTGTATGTCATTGCTGGCCATTTAACGCATCATCGCATTATTTTGAGGGAACGCTATTTAAACAACGAAAATGTCGAAAATTTGGTTTAGAGACTATACTTTGGAAGAAGTGAACAACATCTTTGCAAAGTTTATGACAGGTTATCTAGAGATCAGGGCTACAGAAATAACAGATGACCTGATGATTGCCTCTATGCCGGTAACTGATAAAGTGAAACAACCTTTTGGCATATTACATGGCGGAGCTTCTGTAGTACTGGCCGAGTCTGTAGGTAGCATTGCTTCCAATTTGATTATTGATCCTGAAAAATTTGCCGGTGTAGGCATGGAGGTCAATGCCAACCACCTCAAATCCATTTCTGAAGGGCTCTTATTTGCTTGGTGTTCGCCCCTACATATCGGTCAAAAAAGCCATGTCTGGGATATCAAGATCAAAAATGAAAAAGGGCAATTAATCTGTATCTCAAGGCTTACTGTAGCCATTATAGAAAAAAAATAACCATCTCTCCAAAAATTACGCAAACGTTTACTTTGCTATTTCATCTTTCTTTTTCCATATATTTTTATTAGTCTTGTAGAAGCATTTTATAAATAATCATTTTAGATCTAATATTCCACGCACATGGATTCAAAAAACTCAACCTTACAGCAAGGCCAATCGACATTAGGGCCAATGATCATCATTGCCGCTCTATTCTTTATTTTTGGATTTGTTACCTGGTTAAATTCCTTATTGATTCCTTACCTAAGGATAGCCTGTGAGTTAACTGAAGTACAGTCGTATTTTGTCACTTTTGCTTTTTACATCGCTTATTTGGTCATGGCCCCCGTATCTACTTGGGTCTTGAATACATTTGGTTTCAAAAAAGGGATGTCTATTTCGCTTGGAATCATGGCGTTCGGCGCACTGTTATTTATACCTGCCGCATTCAGTAGAACTTATCTTATCTTCCTTATTGGTCTGTTTGTGATGGGCGGAGGTTTGGCGATCTTGCAGACTGCCTCCAACCCCTATATCACTATCATTGGCCCTGTAGAAACTGCTGCCAGACGTATTAGTATCATGGGCATCTGTAATAAAGCGGCTGGAGCGATAGCACCAATCCTTTTGGGTCTATTCTTGAATTTGGGTGAAGCTGATAAAATTTCCAAGCAAATCGAGTCCATGTCTGCAGATGAATATGCCACAGCACTGGACAAGGTAGCCTTGCAGGTAGTTAATCCCTATATCGGAATAGTAATTGTACTGATCGTCTTAGCAATATGGATTTCCCGGGCTCATCTTCCAGAAGTAGAAGGAAATGAAGAGGAAACAATCGACCATCATAAAGTTTCAGAAGATAAAAAAAGTATCTGGAACTTTCCACATGTTATATTAGGCTTTGTTACCTTGTTTTTATACGTTGGGGTGGAAGTGTTAGCCGGAGATACCATCATCGCCTATGGTGTGTCGCAAGGTGTCGGATTAGATGATGCTAAATTCTTTACTGGGTTTACCATGGTTGCAATGGTCGTTGGTTATATTATCGGCATTATTGCTATCCCCAAACTGATGACACAGGAAACAGCATTGAAACTGTGTGCCATTTTAGGTATTGCCTTCACCTTGGGTATTGTTTTCACATATGGCATGACTTCTCTTTATTTTGTCGCATTGTTAGGCTTAGCCAATTCATTAATATGGCCAGCTATTTGGCCTTTGGCTCTAAAAGGCGTTGGCAAATTCACCAGCGCAGCTTCTGGATTACTGGTAATGGGCATCGCAGGAGGCGCTGTCATTCCCTTAATCTACGGACAGGTGGCACACAGCGTTGGTTCGCACAGCGCTTATTGGATTGCCCTTCCCTGCTATCTCTTCATATTGTACTATGCAATTGCAGGGCATAAAGTCGGCAAAAGGTAAAAAATTATCACTGAAAAATATATTTCATTGCTTTAAAGGATATCTCAAAAGGATATCCTTTATTATGAATGAATTTTCTTAGTATATTTAACCTGAAAAATTAAATAATTATATGAAAAAGACCTTTTTATCCCTGTTTGTAGCAGGTATTGTATTTCTCTCTGTTTTTGAAGGCCATGGACAGGCCAAGTTTCCACCGGCTAGCAGTACCGCAAAAATCGAACAAGGTATCGGTATTAAGAAAATTACCTTAACCTATCAGCGCCCTAACGTAAACAATCGGGTTATTTTTGGTGGACTGGAGCCCTACGATAAAGTTTGGCGCACCGGTGCAAACAACATTCCAGTCATCACTTTTGAAGAAGATGTCAACATAGCCGGCAATAAGGTTCCAGCGGGTACATATGGAATTCTCACGATACCTACCAAAGGCGATTGGACTGTCATTCTGAGCAAGAACGAGAAGCAATGGGGAGCTTACCAATACAAACAAGAGGAAGACTTCCTACGCTTCCACGCCAAATCGCAAAAGCTGGCTGACAAAGTAGAAACCTTTACTATGGCCTTTGAAAACGTGAAACCTAACGGTGCTGACTTGACTCTTTCTTGGGAAAACACAAAGGTATCATTTCCTATTGCCGTCGATCAATCTGCTGAAATCATGACTTCTATAGACGAAGCAATGAAAGGAGAGAAAAAGCCCTATTTTCAGGCAGCACAATATTACTACAACAATAATCTAGATATCAAAAAAGCTGTAGAATGGGCCAGCGAAGCAGATAAAGGCAATACACAAGCGGCTCATATCAAATATTGGCGTGCTCGAATTCTGTTAAAAGCAGGTGATAAAGCCGGAGCCATCCGAGTGGCCAATGAAGGTCTGACTATGGCCAAGGCCGGTAACAACGAGGAATATGTTAAGCTCATTTCGCAAGTGCTAAAAGAAGCACAATAATAGCGAGAAAGCACAGCCTCTCCCATCATACCTTAGGTGAGATCGGTAGCAAACCAATCCGGCAAGCAAAAAACAGAAAGCACCGGTCTGTGATAATTACTGTGTGCACAAATTTACTATATTGTTGTCAACATAATACGATGCCCGCCTTTGATAGGCGGGCATCGTATTTCTCAGGACACCTTCAATACAATCGATAGGATAAAAAAACAATGCCGTTCAATCTGCTATAGCACGACTGACCTCTATCGGAAAATCCGATTCCAAAATGGAAGCTCCATCGGCAAAAACAGCCCTATATTGTTCGGCACGTTCTGCTACAGTTGACAACTTATCATATGTCGGTGCTGTAGAAATCATGCACATCACGCCTTTTTCATGCAGTGTTTGGTAGAATGCCTGGTTTTCTTCTCTTATCTGTGGCCCGATATATACAATCATCCTATTGAAGGGCAGGCCTGAATGGATAAATTCCTCCAAAGCCTTCTTTGTTTTGATATGCATGGAAAGATATTGGTCAGGATGCTGATCCAAATAAAATTTTGCTTCTTCCACCGTATGTACCGTGACCCATACCCAAGCATAGGCTTGATGCTTTCGAATAATTGCAGCGGTGACGGCCAATGGGAGATCCTTTTTATCCAGGTTCAGGACAGTCTTGCCTTTTGCCCAAATTATCATCTCGTCTAACGTGTTGATGCGATATGGCGTAAGGTTGCCGTTGACATCCTTCAGTTGCAGGTTTCTGAGTTCTTCCCATGTATAATCCGCCACTTTGCCTGTTCCCGTAGTGGTGCGTTCCAAAGTGGCATCATGCACCATGACCGGCACTCCGTCTTTCGTCAGGCGAGGGTCCACCTCAAAAATAGCAGCTGTGTATTTCAATACACGCTCCATTCCGGCAATTGAATTTTCCGGCAAGCCATACTCCACCGTTCCCCGATGGCCACTGATGATCTTCTTGCCCGGTTCATAGCGAAAATAGGCATGCATATCTTCAGTCGTCTCAAAAGAGAGGGTTTTCAGTTCTTGTGCAACGACCATGCCGGGGAACACGAACAAGCACCAGCTTATCAAATGATATTTTATATCCATAATCAAAATTAAGCATTGAGTTTTAACAAATTGAAACTTTTATGTTGATCTAATGTTACGATGGTCAATGAGGAATTTTCTTGTACTATCCGCCTATAATTTCCCAAAGGCATGCCCAATTGCCACGCCAAAAACAAGCGATTTACACCGTTGTGCGCCACGATTAATACCGTTTTACCATCATAATGCCGCAACAGGTCCTGAAAGAATGCATCCAAGCGTTCTATCACGGCAGCACCTGTTTCTCCACATTGGCCGGCGGCAGTGGTCAAAGGATCCTTAATCCAGCTTTCCCACGCTTCGGGGTTTTCTGCGATGAACTCTTCCGATCTTTTCCCTTCCCATAATCCAAAATCTACCTCTATCAAACGTTCATCGGGTTTTACCTCTTTTCGGTTTCCAGAAGCAACCGCCGCCGTCATCCGGGCCCGTTGCAGTGGCGACGAAAAAACAGCATCAAAGTCAACATCGCGAAGTAAACTTTGCATACGTTGCGCCTGCTCCATTCCTTTTGTGGTGAGTTCGGCGTCCGTTCGACCGCAATATCGATTCCCATCGGCATTGAACGTCGTTTCGCCATGTCGTAATAAGTAAATCGTTATCATTTACATGTAATTTAATTCTTTCAATTTCTTTTTGAAAAGTTGATATTGTTCCTCGTAAGCATCCACCAACACAGGATCGGGCAATACGGTTTCCATCCGAGAAGTCATCCGGGCAGCGGCCTCTTGCAAGGATCCGTAATACGTATTGGATGCGGCCATAATTGCCGCACCGAGCGCACCGCTTGCTTCTTTGCATGTATGCATCGGCACCCCCATCACCGAAGCACGAATGTGCAACCACACGGCACTCTTGCTGCCGCCTCCAGCCGTATAGACCTCGTTCACGTTTTCTCCGGATAGTTCCTGTATAATCTCATAGGCCAGCCTTTCCACGAATGCCACCCCCTCAAGGTTGGCTGCAAAAAGGATTTCCCGCTCCACTCCTTGCGGGGCAAAACCTTTTATATTTTTATTCATGATAGGGAATCTTTCTCCCGATTGCTTTAATGGCCACGCCAACAGCCCGGTAGGGATATGCATTGCAGCCGTGCGATTCAGCTTTTCAACATCCGATGCATAATCCATGCTTATCCAATCTGCCCCCGTATTGCTGGCGCCCCCCGGCATCCAATAACCTTCCGGATGTCGATGGCTATACAAGCGGCCTTCTCGATCCAAAAGCATGTTTTTCGTAACACCCTTAATCACCAGAGTGGTCCCTATGGTAGTGTTCCAGTCGCCGGGATTGACTGCACCGGAGGCCACTTGGCTGGCACAGCCATCTGTCATTCCGACCACTACTTTGAGGGGCGGGAGACCCCACTCCTCACATAATGCAGGCAACAGCTCGCCCACGACTGTTCCGGATGGAACAACTTCCTGCATCCACTGACGTTCAAGGCCCAACGTCCATAGATAAGCCGGCCATTCCAACCGAACAAGATCATAACCGGACTTTAATGCGTTCGTATAGTCTGTCACATCGTAACGACCGGATAGTTGCCCTACGATGTAGTCCGAGGCATGTATCCATCGGTATATTTCTTTTCGTCTTGCGGGATAGCTTTCGACAAACCAAACCATCTTGCTCAGACCACTTGACGTATTGAATCCGGTATAACCATCCGGTATTTTTTCCTTCGCCAATGCTTGGCATTTTTGCGCTTGGACGGTTGAACGGCCATCGCTATACATAATCGCATGGTATACAGGACAATCGTTGGCGTCCATGGGAATGACTGTTCCTGATGTTGAGGTGACCGACACGGCCAAGATATTGCTTTTGTTGATGGTATCGGACAATCCGTTTAGTATTTGGGCAATCATATACTTGCAATCCTGCCACCACACCTCGGGCGACTGCTCTTCACGAGATTGACCGGTTAACACAAACGGCCGGGCAAGAGAGGCTTTTGTTTCTCCATGCTGATTGACCAATAGGACACGCGCACCCTGTGTACCGACATCAATGCCTAAAAAATAATTATCCATCCCTATTTTGTCACTTGCTTATAGAATTTTCGGGTACTTTTCCATGCTTGGTACAGTGCCTCTACCTGTACATCCTTTTCGGGAAAAACCTCTCGCAAAAGCTCGGGAGCAACATTTTCAACCTGCAATGCCTGATTGCACAAAAAAGCACCTCCCAGAACCGTCGATTGCCGAAAGGTGTCGCGAAGCCGAATAGATTTTCCAGTAAGGTTGGCCAAAAACTGACATAAGCGAAGACTTTCCATACCCCCTCCGCAAGCCCAGATATACGGTTTTTCGTGAGGAGAGACTTGACAAAGAAATCTGTAGTTTTCATAGATGCTACAGGCCATATCCCACATGACAGCAAAAACAAAATCAGCACGCTTCAACTCGTGCGATACGGGAACCGGAAAAACAAAACCTCCCGTTGTCACCGGAGCGCCTTCATCCGCTATCAATGAACCCAACGAGGCCATACAGTGCGCACTGTCCAAGCCATTTAATTCGCTTTCGATGACGTCGTAACCCTCATTCGGATAGAATATTTCCTTCAAGCGTTGATAATTAAGTCCGGTTACACCGGCGTTTGCTTCCAAGATAAAATAATCCGTATCCGTATGCCTACTGGTCCAGGTACGTTGCTGTTTATCGGTTTCGTATGTATCTACCAACTTGGTGATGGGCGTGGTTGTCCCCGATACAATTAAAATGTCATCAGGTGACGGAACCATACTGTGAATAGCTAATTGGGTATCGCTGCCTCCCACCACGACAACCGCATCAGAAGCAATACCCAATTGCTCGGCGACATAAGGTATGATTGGTCCTAAAATGAAACCTGCGTCACGAAGTGGGGGAAGAATAGTAGCGGACAAGTCAAACAGTTTGACCATCGACATAGACCAACTTTTCTCTGCCACATCATACAACAGCGTTTCAGAGGCCTGCGAATGTTCATAACCATATACACCTGAAAACATATACTGTACCCAATCACTAATGCTCATAAATGTAGCCACTTGCTGAAAAATCTCAGGACATACTTCCCGAAGCCCAACCAATTTAAAGGCAGAGAACAATGAAGTAGGATATCTTCCCGAAATATGGTATACCAAATCTTTCTCCGTCAGATTTCCTTCCCAAGCCCGACCACGGTGATCGATGTTTGGCATACCCAACAATGCCTGACCATCCACATTGCACACCACTATACCTTCCCGTTGACTTGTGGCCGTAATGGCATTAATGTGTACTTCTCCTGCTTCGGAAAGGGCTTGGTTTGCCAAACCTAAAATAAGCTGCCATAGGTCATCCGGAAGGAAGTAAATCGCGTCTTGATATCTGTTGTCTCGATGGTAGGGCATGTTTTCACGTCCTATGCCCAAGATTTTCCCATCTGTCGACACCACAGCCACCCGGATATTACCGGTGCCTATATCGACTACCAAATAAGCTCTCTTCTGTTTCATTACGAGTTGATGATATTTTCCAACACTGACGTATTGACCAATTGCCGGATGGTCTTATTTCCATTGACAAAAAATTCCCGAATATTGTTGTTCATGATGAATGCATGGTGATCCTCCACCTCATGTGTGGCACCGGCAATGTGTGGCGTGGCCAACACATGTTCATCCAAAATCATTTGGTAATCTATATCATCCGGAGGTTCGCTGTAAAAGACATCCAGCACAACTCCACGTATTTTCTTTTGCTGGATAATATCAAGTAAATCATGTCTGTTGACCACTGATGCCCGGGCTGTATTAACGAATATGGCGTCTTTTTTCATTAATGACAAGTATTTGGCATCAATCATTCCGGTCGTTTCCCTGGAGACAGGAAGATGTACCCCAACAATGTCACAACTTGAAAAAACCGCTTCCAGCTCCACTTTTTTATACAGCTTATCGGGATCGGTGTAATAGGGGTCGTAATATAAAATCTCACATGGAAAACTTGCCAACATACGGGCAAGGTGCTGGCCCACTGCACCAAACCCTACCATTCCGACTTTTTTGCCTGCCAGTTCGTTGCCCTTGAATTGCAGGTAAGATGTGTGCGCACCGTCCTCCCAGTTTTTGTCTTTAAGCCAGTCTATGGCCGGAAGCGTTTTGCGCATCAGCATAATGACATTGGCAATGAACATCTCGGCAACAGCCTGCGCATTGCGTGCCGGCGTATTGAATACCGGGATACCAAGTTCTGTCGCCGCTCTTAAATCGATGTTGGAAGGCGTACCACGACAAATGCCCACAAATTTAAGTTTTGGATGCGCGGATAAAACCGCTGCCGTAATCTCGTCATGCTCCGATATCAGGGCATCTGCCCCTGATTCGCTTAAAAGGTCAATAAGCTCTGTCGGATGGTAAGCTCTTCCATTTGCCTTCCAAGGACGGTATATAACTTCCTCAAACAAACCTTTCAATTCGTCAAACGCACGTTCGTTATCATAAGGAGCCGTTAACAATACTTTCATTTTTATTGATTTTTTCATTTTACTAGGATTCATCATACACTCCATGTTGCTCTGGAACATGCAGGAAACGGGTGATGATGGCGCTCAGCAGGTACAAGACAGCAAGAACCCAGATGACGCCTTCAGCACCGATAGCACCAATTAACAGCCCAACCAAGGCCGGTCCTACGAAAACCGGTAAACCCGCGCCAAGATTTAATATAGCCATGGCAGAGCCCTTATCGTTTTTAACAAGTGAGGGCACCAATGCCGACAATGGCACATAACCGGCCAAAGTAGCTCCCCAGCACACGCCAATGCCCATGACCAACCAATAACTGCCCTCGAACCACTGTGGCGAATAATACAGCAATAAGGTGGTCAAAGCACAGCCTACACCTCCAAACCACATAATGGTTTTTTGCCAACCTATCCTGTCGCCCACAAAACCGAAGATTAAATTGAAAATAATGTTGCTGCTGAAAATCGTACCCCATATCTGCAACCATTCTTTGGTACTAAATCCATGTTCGGCCATATACATGGGCAAGAACACCGGAAAAGCAAATTGAGCCGTCGTATTGATCACGCGTACAATGCCACCCAGCAAAACCTTTGGTTCTTTTTGCACGATGGTCAATCCCTTTAACATGTTTTGAAATTTTGATTTTCCTTCCGACTGCTTCTCAAATCGCCCGGAGGTCAACACTACGGCGAAAAAGGCTCCTATCAACACCCACAGAACAGAACTCCATAATGTATTCGCATATCCGATCGCCTCAATCGCCCAGCTAGAATAGTAGGCACCCAGTACATTCAATCCTCCTGTAAACACAAACCAAAACCAACCCACCGCTCGTCCGAGCATAGAGGCAGGTGTCTCATAAGTGATCCAGACCATAAAAGCATAGGCAAAAAGCGGGTAACCAAAGCCCCGGATGGCATAGAAAAACAGCATGGCCGTATAATCCAAATGCGCCATGCCCTGACCGACAAAACCCACAGTACCGATGATGTACAACAACAGTCCGACAATCATGGTTTTCTTTGGGCCATACATTTCGGCCAAGACACCGGAAAACCAAGATGAAATGGCGATAGTAACGCCATAAATGGTGAAAAGCTTTGCCGCATCTACAATTGTCATGCCGTTTTCGAGAAGATAGGGGCTCAGCCAGCCTTGCTCCACGCCATCGCCCATCATAAAAATCAATACCCCAAGATACCCCCATTTTAGTGCGCGGGGAATCCCCACTCTTTCCAATATTCCTTCTTGTTTATTCATAATAATCAATTGATTAGTGTATGCATTTGGATTACTTGTTGTTAATGACTGCCTCTACAAAACAATGAAAACAATCGCCAGAAAAATGATCGACATAATCAACCATCGACGTATATGCAGGAAGAGATCAAAAAAGGGTTATACATAGATTTACATTTGGTATCTATTTCCAAATTAGAAACATTACTATTCAAATATACACACAAAAAAATGTTTTGAAAGTTTTTTTAATAAAAAAAAAGAAGAAAACATATGGATATGGCTTATATTTGTAATGAAGCGAAAGGAAGTTTTATAATGAAAAATATCACTGAAAGGCACCAATATATCCTGAAGCGCATCAAGGAAAAAAGCAAGATCAGCATCCAAGAGCTCTGCGATGTTATGAACGTTTCAAACGTGACTATCCGCAAGGACCTTAAGTTACTTGAAGAAAAAAAGCTTCTTTTTCGGACAAAAGGTGGTGCCTCTCTCAACAATCCTTATGCTATTGATAAACCTATTCTCATTAAGGAATACATTAATGCAGAAGAAAAGAGGCATATCGCACAAGCAGCCGTCAAACTCATCAACGACAACGATTCCATACTAATCGGATCGGGCACAACAGCCTATACACTTGCACAGCATTTGTATAGGGAAACTCACCTTACAGTCATTACTCCGGCCCTTAAAGTAGCTTTGGAGCTGTGCAATCGACCCAATATCGAGGTGCTTCAATTGGGAGGGCTTATCCGTCCGAATTCATCATCAGTCGCCGGACAATACGCCATGAACATCTTAGATGAGGTATCCTGTGGTATGGTATTCATCGGCGTAGATGGAATAGATTTGGATTTCGGTGTGTCTATAAGCAACATTTCAGAAGCCACACTCAACCAAAAAATGATACAGACATCGCGCAACCTTGTTATCCTTGCCGATCACACCAAGTTCGGTCGACGAGGACTAGGCAAAATCTGCAATCTGGATGATGTAGACTGTATCGTAACTGACAGAAAAACATCTACCGAATATATTTCCCAACTGGAAGATATCGGCATCCGGGTCATCATTACGTAACTGATATCGGTGATATATATAAAACTTTATACAACTTATTTTTCGTTAAAAAATATTTCTTTTACTTTCGGCACTGCCTAAAAAAAGAGAAAGAATAATGTTCTTTTGAACATCAATCGCAATAAATCTTATGGAATACACCTCATGATGCTTATTCAAAGCCAGAATTTTCTAGCTGAACCAACTCCTCAAAATTCTTCTTTAGCCGTATGAGCAGTCGTCCATATAGAAGTCTATAGATAAAAAGCAACAAAGCAATAAATAGCAATGTAATGAATAAGAAAATAATAGTAGCTACACCTAAAAAGCCCAAAGCCTCCTCTTGTCGAGATTGTTCATAAATAGCGTATAGCCCTCCCCCTAAAAAAGAAAGACCAAAAGTAATGATATGGAATTTAATATAACCCGTTGTGCATTATGATCTAGGTAGAAAAAAGAGGTGAAAAAGTTGTTAATTACAATAGAAGGAAGCTTAGGTTGATGTCTTATCAAAACCTGATCCGGTTACAGCTTGCCGAATCGTTCAATGAATTTGAAGATGTCTTTGTGGTGGACAGTATGCCTCTGGAAATCTGCAAAAAAAGAAAGCGATATGATTATCAATACAAAGAATACAAAATATTATCAACGGGTTAATTAACCTTCTTTTCTTTATCGTGGATATGCGCATATTACTATTGCCATTTTTTCCTGCTACTCCGTCGATTGACTTTATCTCCAATGCGTCAAAACTGTCTTGGAACGACATCATTATTGAAAGTCTCTAGATTCCGAAACAGAATCTAGAGACTAAACCAACAACTTACACACTTTAGGGGATGCTACCTTCCACCCTAAGACGAGCTATCTTTTTTCACAAAACACCTACATTTTCTGTTCCACGAGGTAGGTGTTTGGACAGGACACCTACCT
>JBEBRE010000043.1:0-22028 GCA_040394995.1 Sphingobacterium wenxiniae | reverse complement strand
ACGTATCGCCAGACTATCTTCAAGACGACGCTGTGCCTGAACCGAAAAGACGACCCAACAACAGGACAGCGGGACAAATATTCTTATCATATTATAAAGATGCGCACGTGGCTATTATTTCACAAAAAAGCCCGACTTTTCGGTCGGGCTTTGTATGATTTGCAAAACGATTATGCTTGAGGAGCATCTGTCGCCGGAGCTTGCTCCGTTACAGGTGCTTGCCCCTGTCTTGGCTTATCTTCTCTTGGAGGACGAGGCAATAGCACTTTGCGCGAAAGTTTCAGTTTACCTTGTCTATCAATATCCAACAATTTCACGGTTACGATATCGCCTTCCTTGAATATGCCATCCATGGTTTCCAAACGTTTCCAATCAATCTCGGAGATATGCAACAACCCATCTTTTCCAGGCATGATTTCTATGAACGCGCCAAAAGGCATAATGGATCTTACTTTCCCTTCATATACCTCTCCCACTTCCGGTTTGGCCACAATAGCTTTGATACGCTTAACAGCCGCATCGACAGCTGCTGCATTATCAGCAAACACCTGAACAACACCTTTGCTGTCAATTTCTTCAATGGAGATGGTCGCACCCGTTTCCCGTTGCATTTCTTGGATGATTTTACCACCCGGACCAATCACTGCACCGATAAATTCTTTATCAATGGTCATGGAAATAATGCGTGGTGCATGTGGCTTGTATTCCGCACGAGGAGCCGCAAGTACTTTATTCATTTCGCCCAAGATATGGAGACGAGCTTCTTTTGCTTGGTCCAATGCCTGTGTCAACACTTCCCATTTCAAGCCATTGATCTTAAGATCCATTTGGCAACCTACGATACCTTTTTCTGTACCCGTCACCTTAAAGTCCATATCACCTAAGTGATCTTCATCACCTAAAATATCCGAAAGAATAGCGTATTTACCTGTCTTCTCATCGGTGATCAATCCCATGGCAATGCCCGATACGGGAGCTTTCAATTTAACACCGGCATCCATTAGGGCCAATGTTCCGGCGCATACCGTAGCCATAGAAGAAGAACCGTTAGATTCCAAAATATCAGAAACCACACGGATAGTATAAGGATTATCACTATCAGCAGGCAATACTTGTTTCAACGAACGCAATGCCAAGTTTCCATGCCCAACTTCACGACGTCCCGGACCACGGTTCGGTCTAACCTCTCCTGTAGAGAACCCCGGGAAATTATAATGCAGAATAAATTTATTATATCCGTGAATAAATGCGCCATCAATCATTTGCTCATCATCCTTAGCACCCAAGGTTACCGATGTTAATGATTGTGTTTCTCCACGCGTAAATACCGCTGAACCATGCGCTGCTGGCAAATAATCCACTTCGCACCAAATCGGGCGAACGGTACGCACATTGCGTCCATCCAAACGGATACCTTCATTCAACACCAAGTTACGTACAGCTTCGTATTGTACATCATGGTAGTATTTTTTAGCCAAAAATGCCGTTTCCTCATCAATCTCCTCACCCAATGTAGCAAAAAACTCTTCTCCGATAACGGCAAATTTTTCCGTACGCTCGTGCTTGGTTGAACCAGACTTAGCTACTTCATATACCTTATCGTAGGTTGCACTAAAAATCTCCGCTCTCAAGGTTTCATTCGAGGGTTCGTGGTTAAATTCACGCTTCACCGTAGCTCCAACCAAATTGGCCAATTCTACTTGTGCGGCCACCTGTTTTTTAATGGCTTCGTGGGCAAAAGCAATAGCTTCAACCATTTCTGTCTCCGAAATTTCTTTCGCTTCACCTTCTACCATCACGATATCCTGTGCAGATCCGGCTACGATAAATTCCAAAGAGGCTTTTTCCAATGCCGACAGTGTAGGATTAATTACCAATTGTCCATCGATTTTTGCGACACGTACTTCGGAAATCGGACCATTGAACGGGATATCGGAAACAGCGATGGCCGCAGATGCCGCCAAACCTGCCAATGCATCCGGCATAATATCTTTATCGGCAGAAATCAACGATACCATTACCTGTGTATCTGCATGGTACGTATCCGGAAATAATGGACGCAAAGCGCGGTCAACCAATCGGCTAATCAACACCTCATAGTCTGACAATTTTGCCTCACGGCGTAAAAACCCTCCTGGAATACGACCTGTAGCTGCATATTTTTCTTGATAATCTACGGAAAGTGGCAAGAAATCCACTCCCGGTTTTGCTTCTTTGGACGACACAACTGTCGCTAACAACATGGTGTTGCCCTGTTTCAAGACGACCGATCCATCAGCTTGTTTAGCTAATTTTCCGGTAGACAATTCGATTGGTGCTAGACCTCCGCCCAACTCAATCGTTACTTTTTTTTCGTTATAACTCATTGTTTTTTAGTTGTAGTGCATTTTTCCTCTTTTAATCATTCATGCACCGATTTTTATGACCTTTAAAAATTCTCACAAAGGTAAATAAAATTTTAGAGTACAAGGCAAAATGAAACAAAAAAGCCACTTACTTCCGTAAATGGCTTTTTCTCTTTTTCCAAAAAGTCTATTTGATGATATCACGTAGACCCAATGCCTTAATAATAGCACGGTATCTTTCAATATCCTTCTTGTGCAAATAAGCTAATAATGAACGACGTTTACCTACTAGTTTTTGTAGGGAAAGTTGTGTATTAAAATCTTTTCTGTTTGACTTCAAGTGCTCGGTCAAGTGAGCAATCCTTTTTGTGAATAAAGCGACCTGTCCTTCTACAGAACCTGTGTTTGTTGCTGAACCTGCAAATGTTTCGAAGATTTCAGTCTTGTACTCTTTACTTAAATACATTTCTTTGAATAATATTAAAGCTTAAAAAATCTATTAATTGCCTGCAAAGGTATGAATTAAATTTGGAAATGGAGAAAAATTTGTGAATTTGAAAATTATCATTTCCAAATTACCGCATTTTCAAATTTTTCAGATCATCACACTTTTACATATATACCCTTCTTATCCAATACATAGCAAATAGCCCACATCAATGCCAAAAAACATACTGAATACACAAAAGATCCTATCTCGGGTATGCCCGGGATCTGTGCACATACATTGTCGTAAAACCAACGCAACGCATTTGTATATTTTTGGCCACCGTCATCTGCAAAACCATTCGGAATCCGAAACAACCCTAAAAACCGGGGTAGTAAACCACTCAAGACAAAGATGAACAACGGATTTTTACCAAACACATCAAAGAAATTTGTCAGGGAATTTTTAACACCTTGCACTTCAATAAACCAGATCATGCCACCAATGGTCATGATACCCAAGCCGGTAGTGTACAGCACATATGAGCTTGTCCAAATCTTCTTGTTAATCGGAAAACCCAATGACCAAGTCCAGCCTAGTACCAATATTATAAAGCCTGTCACTAGCAGACCCGAGAGCAATTTAAAATGAGGCTCGACACTCACCGGCACCTTACGCCAAAGCCAATCTACCTCTCCTTGTTGTTTAATAAAAACACCTGTCAAATATCCAAAAACCACCTGTATGATAGCTGGCAACGTGCTCATCAGTCCTTCCGGGTCAAAAGGCGTCCCCTCCCCTTTATACATATGTGCTACCCCTAACACCTGTTTGTCTACAGCCGTACCAAACCACCCTTCCAAAGAATAAGGATCACCCACACCGAGAAAAGCACAAAGTCCCCAATAGGCCAGCAAAACAGCGGCCGACACATAAATCAACGTTCTCGGCTTTAAGAAATACGCCAAGACGGAAGCAAAAAAATAAGCAACCGCGATTCGTTGTAAGACGCCAAAAATACGCACTCCTTTCTCGGGATTGATCGAACTGACCCACTCACGGAACTGTAAACTATCGTTCACCCATTGTATAAAAGGCCACCAATTTACAAACAAGCCGATAGCGAAAATGAGAACTGTTCGCTTTACAACTTTTTTCCAAAAAGTAGTATCTCCTGCTTCCTGCAACCGTGGCATGACAAATGCCATGGCATTCCCAACCGCAAAAAGGAAAAAAGGAAAAACAAGATCCGTCGGCGTACAACCGTGCCAAGGCGCATGCTTCAAAGGCGCAAACATATGCGACCATGTGCCTGGATTATTGACTAATATCATCAAGGCTACCGTAGCCCCTCGAAAAACATCTAAAGAATAATAGCGCTGTTTCATATGAAAACCATAATAGTCTATAATTATAATACCCAAAACATTCCAGTTTATGCAATTATAGACTGGATATACGAAGGAGTTTGCAGTTGCTAAGCTATAAAAAATAACGCAATCGTCTATGATAATAAAACAATACGCAAAAAACAGCATACTTATTAAAAATTTTAAAAAGAATTTGGAAGTTATTATTTTTTAACGTTACCTTTACATCGGTTTAACGATCAATTGTAAATTATTTTGTGGCAAATCCAAAGTCCGTCATATTAAAAAGCCTGTATTTTTCGAAATCCCAATCGATTGCGGAAATGAGTGAGCGCATTGGCAAGAGTATTCCCTCAACAACCAAGGCGGTAAACGAGCTTATGGAGGAAAACCTGATCAAAGGTTGTGGCTTGCGCGCTTCTACTGGAGGACGGAGGGCCATGACTTACAGACTGAATCCTGAAAAACATGGGTATCTCATAGCTATGGCCATTGACCAATATTTCACGAGTATCACGACCTATAGCATTACCAACAATCAGATTACACCCATAGAGGTTATTCCGACAGACCTCAAGGAAGATGTCAAGGCCTATCAACAGATTGAAAAACTGTTAGAAAAGACATTGGACGCACTCGGTGAGCTTCCTGTGTTGGCCATCGGGATAACGGTTCCCGGCTTTGTAGACTCAAAAAGTGGGGTCAACAACTCCTTCACGGCAGACTCTCCGATGTATTCAATACGGAAAAAAATTGCATCTCGTTTTGGTATCCAAACCTATATAGAGAACGATTCATCTGCCATTGCCATTGCTGAAAAAAACTTTGGGCTGGGCCAGGATGCAAACAATACCCTCATCATCAATCTAAATTGGGGGGTAGGCTTGGGAATGATCATTCAAAACCAGCTTTTCAGAGGTCATACTGGTTTTGCCGGAGAATTCAGCCATATTCCTTTGGCAAACGAAAACAAACTATGTTCTTGTGGGAAAAAAGGGTGCCTGGAAGTAGAAGCATCTTTGCTATGTGCCATGGAATATATCATTCAGGATATTCAACAGGGGGAAAGGTCGTATTTAGAATCTATTTTTCAAAAGAAACAGAACATCACACTTGAAGACGTTTATGAAGCCTATCAAAACGGAGACCAAGTGACCATAAGAGCACTGAAGAAAATAGCACACATGCTGGGCAAAGGCATTGCGACATTGATCCATATCTTGAACCCGGAGAAGATCATTGTCAGCGGAAGAGGTGCATCGTTTGGAGAAGTTTTGCTACCACAGATACAGTCTTCTATTCAGGAATTTTGCATACCTCGTTTATCAAAATATACACAAATACAAATATCAGAAATTCAGAACGTTCAACTATTAGCATCGGCCTGTATAGCCATACAGCAGATGCATTGGACCACACATGAAAAAAACACAACTAAATTCGTAAAACTATGAGCAAACTTTACAGAACATGTTGCAGTTTGACGCTGATTATGCTATTGAGCATAACCACGTTATTCGCACAGCAAACTGTTACGGGGAGAGTAACAGATGCAAACGGTGCGCTTGCCGGCGTGACCGTATCAGTGGTTGGCACATCCACCGCCACACAGACCGATGCAAACGGAAATTACACCATCCAGGCCAACGACGGATCTCGGCTGAGATTCACCATTCTAGGCTATCTGACGCACGAACTTATAGTCGCAGGGGGGGGGGTACATAATGTCACTCTTGAAGAAGATATGGCTTCGCTGGACGAAGTGGTGGTCACAGCGATGGGGATCAAAAGAGAAAAGAAATCGTTGGGGTATTCGTTTCAAGAAGTAAAAGCAGAGCAATTGACAGACGCCAAAGAAACCAATATTGCTAACGCCTTGGTTGGTAAGGTATCTGGCCTTCAAGTTATCAAAGGTTCGAATGGCCCTGCTTCTTCCACAAAACTAACTTTGCGTGGAAACAACTCCTTGACCGGAGACAACCAGCCTTTGATTATTGTAGATGGAGTGCCCGTAAACAACTTCTTGGGAACCGACAATAATGACTTCTGGAACCCGGGAACAGACATGGGAAGTGGTTTGGGAGACATTAATCCAGAAGATATTGAAAGTATGTCTGTTCTTAAATCCGGAGCAGCATCCGCATTGTACGGTTCAAGAGCAGGTAACGGAGCCATTGTCATCACGACAAAATCTGGAAGAGCACAAAAAGGTTCAGGCATTACGTTTTCCTCCACCATTGGTTTTGAAACGTTGTTTTTGATACCCGAACTTCAAAGCAGCTTTGCACAAGGAAGTGACGGCGTGTTTAACGCCATCAGCACCAACAACTGGGGCCCTGCTATCGACGGATCGACCTACAAAGCCTATGACAACATCGGCAACTTCTTTAAAACCGGTGTTAACCACACGCAAAACATCGCTTTCCAGCAACAATTTGGTGAAACAAGTGTATATACTTCCGCAACCTATTTGAACGACCAAAGCAAAATCCCAGGTTCGGCATTTGAACGGTTGAACTTGCTCTCTAAAGTTGGAACGTCTTTCGGTGAGCATAAACGCTGGACAACGGAGGTTAAAGTGCAATATATGAACACCAAGGCCAACAACCGTCCAATATCAGGACAGAACAACTCCAATGCGTATGCCACATTGTTTCGTATGCCGAGATCGCTTAATATTCTAGATTACAAAGATGCGGTAAACAATGTAGGCAACATGCTTTGGTACGGCACCACCAATTCGACTAACCCTTACTGGTTAGCCAAATACAAACTGAATGAAGATTCAAGAGATCGTTTTTTGATGAACGCCAACATCAAATACAAATTGACAGATTGGCTGGATATCGAGGGACGTGCCGGAACAGACATGTACACCACCAATTTTGATAATAAGACCTATGCCGGAAGCCCGCTTTCTGCAACAGGGCAATTCTCACTTGGCAAGAACACATTCAACGAACGAAACTACATTCTTGCCCTGCACGCCAGACAAGATGAATTAGGTGGTAGTAAATGGGGACTATCGGGCTCGCTTTTTGGGCAGATCATGCAGTCAAAAGAAACCGGCTTAAGTGCTTCGGCAAACGAATTGGAAGTGCCGAATTTCTTCTTGGTCACCAACAGCATCGGTAACCCAAGCGTGACACAAACCTTTTATCAGAAACAAATCAATTCTCTATATGCAACAGCAGAATTGAATTATGACGGCTATTGGTTCCTTAATTTGACTGGACGTAATGATTGGTCATCGGCATTGAGCCAGGCTTACCGTTCTTATTTCTACCCATCAGTAAGTACCTCATTGGTCATTTCGGATATGATCAACAAATCTGGCGGAAATCTTCCAGAATTTGTCAACTTCCTGAAAGTAAGAGCATCTTACGCCGCTGTGGGTAATGACTTGGCTGCCTACAAATTGTATAATGTATACAGCATTGGCAAGGATCCGAACGGTAATACAACGGCCAACTACGATGATGTAAAGTTCAATCCGAATGTTCGGAGTGAGCTCATCAAGACTGTTGAAGCAGGTTTCGACACACGCTTGTTCTCGAGCAGATTAGGATTGGATTTTGCCTGGTACAAGACCAATGCCACTAATCAGCTTATTGAGCTTCCCATGAATCCCATGAGCGGTTTCAAAGGTGAAATGGTGAATGCAGGTAATATCCAAAACTCCGGTATTGAGGTGGTATTGGATGGACAGATTCTACGTTCAGAGTCCGGATTGAACTGGACATCCAGCGTGAATTTCTCGAAAAACATCAACCGTATTATTGAACTATCCGACGAAGTGAAAACCTATTCTTTAGGCGGGTTTGACAACATTGCAGTACGCGCAGTAGAGGGAGATTTATACGGGAATATTTATGGTTCCAAATTCCGCCGCGTGACTGATGAATCCAGTCCATATTATGGCCAATTACTTTTAAACGGTGATGGCCTACCAGAAGCTGGAGATACGGATATCTTAGGAAACCAAGCGCCGAAGGCTCTTGTGGGATGGACGAACAGCTTTGCCTATAAAAACATCGGGTTAAGTTTCCAGATTGACGGAAGATTTGGCGGTGAGTTCTTCTCGGGTACGAATGTCAACCTGCAAGTAAACGGTTCGGCAGCGGTGACAGCACCTAACGGAAAACGTGACAACATCATTGTAGAAGGTGTGATACAAAATGGCAGCACTTATGAAGAAAACACCAAAGAAGTCACACAACAGCAATACTGGAATCAGGTAGGAACAAGAGGTAATTTGGGTATAGGCGAGGCAAACATATACGATGCAACCAACATTCGTTTGAGAAACATCACGTTAAGCTATAGTTTGCCGTCATCCGTATTGAAAAGCAACATCTTGCAACGTGCCAAAATCAGCTTTACCGCTAACAACGTATGGATGATTAAGAGTTATGCCCATGGTGTAGATCCAGAATCTGTATTCTCTATCAACACCAATGCAACGGGGTTCGAAAACTTCTCGACACCGACATCCCGTTCTTACTTTGTTAATCTGACATTAGGTTTTTAATCATAATAAGGATACAGAAAATGAAAAATATTATATCAAAAATAGGGTTAAGCATACTACTTGGAGCAAGTCTTGCTTCGTGCTCCAAGTTTGATGAGATCAACGTAGATCCCCTAAAGGTTAATGAAAGCCAGGTCCAAATCGAGTATTTGTTCAACAATGCTTTAATAGGTGCACAACAGGATCCCCACATTGCCGAGCGTGTCTTCGTTCTTTATTGGAAGACTGCTTCGAGACAGCAATTGGCCAATGGTCTATCAACAGGAAGTGCAAATGATGGTTGGTCGGTCGATTATTGGGGGCGCGGTTATGCTTCTCAATGGTTGAACAACATCAACAAGGCCATTCAGATCGGTGAAAGCAGAATTGCGGACAACTCTGCCAAAGAACATATCAACAATATCGTCCAAATCAGCAGAATATGGCGCGTATATCTATTGAGCGAATTAACGGACAACTTTGGTCCTATGCCGATCGATGGATTTAAGGAAATAAATCCTGAATACAGTTCAGTTAAAGATGTCTATTATTTTATGCTGAATGAACTGAAGGATGCCACAAGCAAAATCAACACTTCCATTGCGATTCCCAATGATTTGAAGAAATTTGACAATGCTTATGGTTTTGACTACGAACAATGGACACGCTATGCCAATTCCATGCGATTGCGCTTAGCGATGAGGTTGTCAGAAGTCGATCCTTCAAAAGCACAGTCTGAATTTGAAAGTGCAGTATCGACTAATCTGTTGTTAACGGACGCTGCTGATAACTTTGCGATACAGGAAAAAGGCGGTTGGGATCCGTTATCCGGTGTCATGAGCCGTGAATGGAATGGACAAGTGCTATCAGCGACATTGAACAACCTATATCAAGGTTTAGGAGGTGTACGTAGCCAAGATCAATTGACATCTTCTTTCCACAGCGCTATCAAAGCTGAAAATTACATTGGGAAAAGATTTTTAGATCACTATTCTACATTGACCAACGATCCTTCAGCTGGTTATTTCTTCGACGGATTGCCGTATTCCATTGACCCACGCGCCTATAAAACGTTTTATATCCCGGGAGATGTCACCAATCCTATTTGGTCAAACTATCCTTCATGGACCGACGATGCTAAAACGACAACCGCAACGTTTACACGAACTGGTGGCGACATTACCATCGACACCAAAAACACATGGAGTACATTTGCTATTGGCGATTTTGGAGCCAAGGGTAGCGCCAACGGCATCCGAAACATTCAGATCGGCAAAATTCCTGGTTTAGCTCAAAATTTCAGAAACAGCGAAAACAAACGTATTTTCTTTGCGAGCTGGGAGACTTATTTCCTATTGGCCGAGGGTGCCGTTAGGGGATGGAATGCCGGTATAACAGCACAGACAGCTTACGAAGATGGTATAAAAGCCAGCTTCGCATATTGGGGCGTGAGCACTCACGCAAGTGCTTATCTAGCATCAGAAACATACAACAGGGTTGGTACTTCTGTGAAATTCACCCATACGACTGAACCAGGAGCATCGCGTACAATGAATTATGTGGATGGTTACACAGGAGCTACTGGTACGGTCTCCATTGCTTATCCAGTAAACACTATTTATAAAAATGGCACCGTTCGCAATGATGCTTTGACCAAGATCATTACACAGAAGTATATTGCGAATATGCCTTGGTTACCATTGGAGTCGTGGAATGATCATAGAAGATTAGGGTTACCGTTCTTTGAGAATCCAGCTGTTGAAAATCCGATACCGAACTTACCCAATCTTAACTCGGGTAATTATACGACCAACAGCATCAAGAATTTCCCTCAAAGATTGCCTTATCCATCTTCATTTAGAGAGGCTGATCCTGAAGGATATCAACAGGCTGTTAGCCTTTTAGGTGGTGAAGATGCCGTATTAACACCGCTTTGGTGGGCAAAACAAAACTAAAGTTCTAATCTAAGCTTTAAGCCCTATAAAAAAGGGCCGTCTCGATCGAGATGGCCCTTTTTTATACCTCCAACCCACAGCTATTCTTTCGATCTGAAATAATATTGCGTGGGAACATACTCGCGGAAGGAGCAGTACGGCAGTAAATTAACGTGAGTTCGGGATTGAAAGATCTTACGGTAAGCATTTACAGCGGAAAAGAACGCTATCCTATTGAACACGGCATAGAAGTTATCGGCACCATTAAAATTTATCAACTGATCAAGAATGAATAACCATGCAGAAGCTAGCGGGAAGTTTAGAAAACAAAAAAGGCCGTTTCGATGTGAAACGGCCTTTTTTAGATATAACTAAATATTTTTCTATCCATTGGACAACGCTGCAGCACCGGAGACAATCTCTGTCAATTCAGTGGTAATAGCTGCTTGTCGGGCTTGGTTGTACGACAGTTTCAGCTGACGCAGTAAATCGCCGGCATTTTCTGTCGCCTTATCCATGGCCGTCATACGAGCACCATGTTCAGAAGCATTGGAATCCAACACCGCTTTATATAGTTGTATTTTAATGGCTTTTGGAATAAGCTCTTCGACAATGGCTTCTTTGGAAGGTTCGATAATATAATCTAATTCTGCTGTAGTCTCTTTTTCTTTCTCCTGTGGAAGCAAAGGTAAAATTTGCTCTGAAGTCAAGATTTGAACACCTGCATTACGAAATTGATTGTAGACCACTTCTACCCTATCGAAATTTCCTGCCTTAAACTCTTCCATCACGTATTCGGTCACTTTGGATACATTCAAGAAGTTCAAGTCGCTATACAGTTCGTTATAATTGCCGATTACCGTAAATCCACGTTTTTGAAAGAAATCATGCCCACGTTTACCAATTGCAATGATGCTGACATTGCCCAAAGCATGTTGCTCAGCATATTTTGTCCCGATCAGCTGATTGGTAGCCTTAATGGCGTTGGCGTTAAATGCTCCCGCCAAACCCCTATTGGAAGTGAGAACAATAACCAATACCTTCGTTGGAATACGGTCTTGGGTAAAAGGAGATTCATTGCCTTCGACAGAAGCAGACACTTGTGCCAAAATATCTCTCAGCTTGTTGGCATAAGGACGTAACTGTACGATAGCATTGGTCGCACGCTTTAATTTGGCCGCAGCCACCATTTTCATGGCTTTGGTAATCTGCTGCGTTGATGTCACCGAGGTGATTCGGTTTCTTACTTCTTTTAAATTTGCCATATTTGAGACATAAGATTTGAGATTTTAGATTTAAGACATAAAATTGAGATTTTAGATTTAAGAGATAGACAAAAAAGTCTAAAATCTCACATCTATAATCTCCTATCTATCATCTAAAATCTCATATCTAAAAATTAATATTTCGATGCTAATTCCTTAGCCACTGTATCCAATACATCCGTCAACTCATCGGTGAATTTACCGGCTTTCAATGCAGCCAATACTTCCGGATGGCGTTGTTCCAACTGTGTTAAATATTCCTCTTCAAAAGCACGTACCTTATTGACCGGAACAGAGCGGAACAAACCCTTCGTACCAGCATAGATAATAGCAACTTGCTTTTCTACAGGGACTGGTGAATATTGTCCTTGTTTCAAAATCTCCACGTTACGGATACCTTTGTCCAATACTGCTTTTGTCGCTGCATCCAAATCTGAGCCGAATTTAGCGAACGCCTCCAATTCACGGAACTGTGCTTGATCCAGTTTCAATGTACCGGATACCTTTTTCATGGATTTGATCTGCGCATTACCTCCTACACGTGATACCGAGATACCCACATTGATTGCCGGACGAATACCTGCGTTGAACAAGTTGGATTCCAAGAAAATCTGACCGTCGGTAATGGAGATAACGTTTGTCGGAATATAGGCCGACACGTCACCTGCCTGCGTCTCGATAATCGGAAGGGCCGTCAATGAACCACCACCTTTTACCAAATGCTTAATGGATTCAGGCAGGTCATTCATATTGCGGGCAATGTCATTTGAAGCATTGATTTTTGCCGCTCTTTCCAATAGGCGGGAGTGTAGATAAAACACGTCACCCGGATACGCCTCACGTCCTGGTGGACGACGCAACAACAATGACACCTCACGGTAAGCCACGGCTTGTTTCGACAAATCATCGTATACAATCAACGCCGGACGACCGGTATCACGGAAAAATTCTCCAATCGCCGCGCCTGCCATTGGGGCATAGAACTGCATAGGTGCTGGATCGGAAGCCGAAGCCGCAACAACAACCGTATAGGCCATTGCACCTTTTTCTTCTAATACACGCACAATGTTAGCAACTGTAGAATTCTTTTGACCTACAGCCACATATATACAGAATACAGGTTGACCTGCATCGTAAAATTCTTTCTGGTTTAAGATGGTATCGATACAAACCGCCGTCTTACCTGTCTGACGGTCGCCAATCACCAATTCACGCTGGCCACGGCCAATCGGAATCATGGCATCGATGGCTTTAATACCTGTTTGCAAAGGTTCTGTTACCGGTTGACGGTAGATAACACCCGGAGCTTTACGCTCAATAGGCATTTCATACGTTTCGCCAAGAATGGCACCTTTACCATCGATAGGTTGTCCCAACGTATTCACGACACGTCCAAGCATACCTTCACCGACTTTAATAGATGCGATACGCTTTGTACGTTTAACGGTATCACCTTCTTTAATTTCATCTGAAGGACCTAAAAGTACAACACCCACGTTGTCTTCCTCCAAATTCAATACGATGCCTTCTAATCCATTATCAAATTCAACCAACTCACCGGACTGAACTTTAGTTAAGCCGTATATACGCGCAATACCGTCACCAATGGTAAGTACGGTACCCACTTCCTCTAGTTCGGCTTCTGATTTAAAGCCCGACAATTGCTCTCTAAGAATTGCCGAAACTTCATCTGGTCTTACCTCTATCATTGTTATTATTATAAGGGGTTTTTGATTCTATTTTTCGATTTAAAAACCAAAGCCTACACCGCTCGGTTTGCAAAATGCTTTTCCAATTTATTCAATTTGCCTTCTATACTGGCATCAATCTGCCTATCGCCTACCCGCACGATGAATCCGCCAATCAAAGATGGATCTACCGGATTACTAAGGACAACTGTTGCATTAATCTCTTTGGCTATTGCATCTTGAAGCGCTACAAGATTATCCTTAGAAAGAGGTACAGCCGAAGTAACAGTAGCTTTTACAATACCTTTTACTTCATTGTATTCCCTTATAAACTCTTGTGCAATATCCAATAGGATGGTGGCACGGCCCTTATTCACCAAGATGTAGAAAAAAGACAATATTGTTGGATTGATTTTTCCTTCAAAAAGCGCTGCTAAGATGTTGCGTTTCTTATCACCACTCATAATTGGATTTTTAAGAATCGCTTGCAGCTCCGAATTGGATTTTAGCACAGCGATCACGCCATCCATATCCGCTTTCACGGCATCTAAATGTCCTTGTTCCTGTGCTAAGTCAATAAGTGACTTTGCGTATCTGGATGCAACTGTAAAAATCGACATTTTTTTAAAAATTAAGAAGTCTGAAGCTAGAAGTCAGAAAGAACTGACAACTGACAACCGTCTACTGTTCACTAATTCAATTTAACATCTTTCAACAAGTCGCTTACGAAAGTCTCTTGTTTTGTTTGGTCTTCAAATTCCTTTGTTAATACTTTACGGGCAATGTCCAAGGACAAGGAAGATACTTGATTCTTGACCTCGGCCAACGCTCTATTTTTCTGGTCTTCGATTTCTTTTTTTGCCTGTTCTAAAATCTTTTTACCGGATTCCTGAGCTTCCAATTTCGCATCGGCGACGATCTTGTCTTTGAGCTCTTTAGCCTCTTTTAGGATATTGTCGCGCTCCGCACGGGCTTCTTTTAGCAATTGCTCATTTTCATTCGTCAGACGAGCCATTTCTAACTTTGCTTTCTCTGCTGCATCCAAGGCAGATTGGATATTTTTCTCTCTGTCTTTAATCGCTTTCAACACCGGTTTCCAAGCGAACTTTGTCAACAGAAACAACAGAATCAAAAAGCTGACGGTATGCCAAAAAATTAAACCAATTTCAGGAATTAATAAATCCATATTTTTTAAATGAAAAAAATTAAAAAGTCAAAATTAAAAAATCTATTTCGTTTGATTTCCATTACCAAAAACCAAACATTCTTTCTAACTATATTGCTATACAAATAAAAGAACCCGAAGTGGCAATCCCAAGACAGGTTCTTTTTGAGCTTTTCGTCAATTATCCGTTAGAGATCATTGACACAACCACTGCGAATAACGCAACCGCCTCGATAAAGGCTGCAGCGATCAACATGGCAGTTTGGATTTTTGAAGCAGCCTCTGGTTGGCGAGCGATAGATTCCATTGCAGAACCACCGATTTTACCAATTCCCAATCCAGCTCCGATAGCAGCTAAACCTGCTCCAATTGCGGCTAATGTACCAGTCATAGTTTTAATATATATAGTTAAAAAATTACAAATTAAAAAACTGTCCCCCTATTCCTTCCCCTCTCCTTTGGAGAGCCTGCTCCGATTTATCGGAGGGGCGGGGAGGATTTAATGGTCGTGATGTTCCTCAATGGCCATCCCGATGAACAATGCCGAAAGAATCGTAAAGATAAAGGCCTGAATAAAAGCCACCAACAATTCGATTAAGCTGATAAATATAGTAAATAATACCGAACCTCCGGCAACAGCATGTGCATTAAACACGAACGGTAAACACAATAAGGACAGCACCAAAATGTGACCCGCAGTGATGTTGGCAAACAAACGGATCATCAATGCAAACGGCTTGGTAAATACCCCTATAATCTCCACAGGTATCATCAAGGGTTTTAACCACCACGGAACAGGAGGGTTAAAGATGTGTCCCCAATAATATTTATTGCCATTGAACAAAATAATGACCAATGTAAACAGGGCCAACACCATAGTCACAGCAATATTTCCAGTCACATTGGCCGATCCCGGGAAGAAAGGAACCAAACCTAACATGTTCATGAACCAAATGAAGAAAAATACCGTTAACAAATAAGGCATAAAACGTTCGTATTTATGCCCCAAGTTAGGGATGGCAATTTCGTCGCGTACAAAAAGAATAATAGGTTCAAAGAAAGACTGTATGCCTTTAGGTGCTTTTCCGGCATTTTTCTTGTAACCTCTTGCTACGGCAGAGAAAACCAAAATCAGCACCAAAAACCCGATGAAGATACTCAACACGTTCTTGGTAATGGAAAAATCCAGTGGACGTTTGTTCGTGGCATGATGATGCTCATCATATACAATATACGATCCATGGTCGTTGGCCTGCTCAGCAGCATAGTAAATCTTTCCATGGTACTTCACAAACTTTTGCCCTTTTTTCTCCACCACCTTTGTTCCGTTGTCTACACGTTCAAACTCACTCGAACAAAATGTCACTAAACCATTATGTGTATAGAGGATGACCGGAAGGTAGACGCCAACCCAATTGGATTTGCCCTCGGTATCGCCACCAAAAAAAGTGAACTCATGTGAATCGCCGATGTGATGGAAAATAAAACCGGTAATATCAAAACCTTTCTTTTCGTGCGCATGCTCATCCGTTGCCACAACATGCTCATCCGACACAGATGGGGTGTCTACATCAGAGGCAAACGAAGAGAAAGAAGCGATAAAAAAGCACAAAATCATCAAAGTCTTGATGCTGGCTGAAGTAAAAAAGCGGCTAATTTCCATCTATACAATATTTTTAGCTATTTTATTTTGCGCCGCAAGTTACGCAACAAAATGGTAACTTCAAAACCTGACATTAAGAAATATATACAAAAAAAATTCAGGCCTAAAAGCACCTTATTTTCAGCCTTGAACGTGTACAGAAAAAACATAAAAAAACTCAAGGATATGAGCATTTTCAGCATCATTCCGCCAAGTATTCCATACACCCCTATCTCCGGCTTGCTGTAGATGCCAATGCAAGATATTGTATAAGCAAACAATGTAACAAAATACAACAGCACACACAGTTGTATATACACGCCACTCAAAAACGGGGTGTCCACCTGCCGTTGCACCAAATACACCGTACCAAACACCAACACACTACCTATCAGCAGGTATAGCGCAAACCGAAGGATTGATTTTGTCATTTATATTGTTTCAATTTTAATATTGCTTTATCCTTACTCTTCGCTCTTCTCTTCTTTATCATTTTCCAAATGCCTGACTTGACTAATCAATTGATACAAAGAAATCAAAACGGCCAAAAGTGTAAGGCCGATCGTCCACCACCTTTTATCCACGGCATATTTTTCATCCAACCAACTGCCCGCCCAATAGCCCGCCACAATAGTGGCCACCATTTGGAACGGCACTCCAATCCACATGCTCATCTTCCTTCTATTGGCTTTGTCCTTTGATCTCATTATTTTTCTCTTACCCCTCCAAGGGGCAATATGCCACATCGTCAATCACAATTTTCAACTTTCAAATTCTCCAACACCCTTTGCCCTAACTTAATATCCGGATAGGAATAATCATCCCCTAAGATCATCTTGATTTCGGATGAAGACTTACCTTCATTTTTCCGAAGTACATCCAACAGTTTGGTTAGCCTATCTGTATCAATCAGATCTTCTGCTTCTATTTCTGTTCCGACAAAATGAATAAGGTGTCCATAGATCGTACCAACGACCATATCCCTTTTTGCCGCAATTTCTTCTACGGTCAGCCCATCCAGAAACATATCCAACGATATGCTTTTGGTATCTTTCACGACATCCTCATCTGTTGTATCCTTTAATGAATTGTCTTTTGTTTTCTCGGTCTTATGGATGGCATTCACCTGCTGCGACAGATCGCCGTCTTGTGTCAGGATATCGGCAATAGTCAAGCAATGCACTAGCTGTTCTTTTTTTCGACGGAAATCCAACAGCATGGACTTCAATTCTTCCGTATATTTCTTGGCTCGCTTTTTTACTTTCCAAGCTTCAATATGACCTTGTGTAGGAAAAAGTACACCTTCGTCAAACTTAGGCAAAAACCACGCAACAGCCGATTTAGTACGTTCACAGATTTTCACGTAATCCAGCTTGGACTTATCGCTTAGCATGGCATACAATTGGGTCACAAATTTATTGCCGACCTTTTCCTGTTCTTTCAAGGCGTGTACGAGAAGCTCAAAATACGCCTCTGCGTCAGCCTTGCTTTCCATATTTCTTTCCGAAAGCGATTTTTTCAGCTCTATAGCATGCTCCACAAGGTGTGTCCAACGAAAACTTTGCAACAGAATTTGTCCCATATAATTCCGCTGGCAAGTTTCCAGCACCTCGGCAACTTGATCGTCGGCCAACATGCGTTGCATAAAATGCACCACTTGAAAGTCCGTTCGGATCGCATGCATAGGAATCTTCGATTTTAGCACCAAGCCTTCCAAACCTGTCAACCTGCTCAGGGCCACATACACCTGTCCTGCCGCAAAAGATGTTCCGGCATCAATGATGGCTTTATCAAATGTCAGTCCTTGGCTTTTGTGAATGGTAATAGCCCAAGCCAAACGCAGGGGAAACTGCGAAAACGTGCCCAACACTTCTTCTTCGATCTTGTCTTCGCCCTTATCATATTTGTAACGGATGTTTTCCCATGTTTCGCGACGAACGACCACATCATCAGAACCATCATTAAAGCCTACGACGACCTGATGCTTATCTAAAGGAAGTTCCTTGACTGTGCCTATCTTACCATTAAAATACTTGCGATCTTCTCCCGAATCGTTCTTGATGAACATGACCTGTGCCCCTACCTTCAAAGGCAACACCTCATCTGCCGGAAAAGCGCCCTGCTGAAATTCGTCTTTGATTAGGGCTTTTACATTGTGCATGGTTCCTGGCAATTTGGCCAATTGCTCTTGATTGAGGGCATCCGCAAGCCTGTTGTGCGAAGTCAGGGTAATATATTGTTCACCTTCTTTCGGTTCAAAGTCCGGGCGAAAATGAACATTGAGTTGATCCAAATCTAGGGGAGTACATTGGTTATTCCGAATCTTATTCAACAGGCCAATAAAAACAGAATCACTTTGCCTATAAATTTTGCTCAACTCCAACATAACCGGAGGATGCTCGCGCAACACTTTTGCGTCAAAGAAAAATGGACTGGAGTAATGATCACGCAATAATTGCCATTCATGGTCGCGCACGACAGGAGGCAATTGGTATAAATCACCGATAAAAAGCATCTGTAAGCCACCAAAAGGACGGGCATCCCGACGCACAGATTTTAAAATGACATCAATGGCATCTAAAGTGTCGGCACGTACCATCGATACCTCGTCAATCACCAACAGTTCAAGTTCCTGAAGCAAAGCGCGACGCTGCTTGGTCAGTTTTATGGTCGAAAAAAGTCTGCTTTTATTATATATATGGCTGTCTTGTTCATTCCATTGCATGGGATAGTCTTCGAGGAACGTGCCAAAGGGAAGCCAAAACAGGGCATGCAAAGTGGTGCCTCCGGCATTCATGGCCGCCACACCGGTTGGTGCTGTAATCGCCATTTTCTTATAGGAATTCTCGCGGATATATTTTAGGAAAGTCGTTTTTCCTGTTCCAGCTTTTCCTGTCAAAAATAAATGCTGATTAGTTTGATTCACAAACGACACCGCCTGCATAAAGGCCCTATTCTGCTCATCAAATGTTATTGTTGCCATGGAATTATTCTTGCTGAACCTCAAAAGTAAGAAAAAATGTCTAGATCAAGATTTCCCTGATGTTAGGATTTTCAAGATCATGCTTTTAAATTATCATATCTTTATCGGTCAACTTACATTCTGGATTGAATATTTTCTTAAATTGCAAAGCTTAGCCCCGAAATTGATAAGTAAGCAACTCATGTCGCCGCTATCATCGCCTTTGGCGAGACACTGCGTGGCTTTTTTCACAGAAACACCATTTTTCTATCATCTCAGTCCTATGACAAGATAGTGGCTTGATGATGTAGTTTAAGGTGTTCAATCACACCATGAGCCCCATCGGAACGGCATATCTCGTCGAACGAATGCTTATCTCGCGTTCAGGTTAATTTAACCCTCCACCCGTTGTGCATTATGTACATTTCTTTGTCATTCCGACGAAGGAGGACCCCGAAGGGCTCATCGAAGATAATCTATATAGATGTCTCGCAAGCTCGATGGCAAATAAAGCGCGTGGCAATGTTACCAGCTCTTTTTGTCATTCCGACGAAGGAGGAACCCCGAAGGGCTCATCGAAGATAATCTATTAAGCATACATGAACAGATGCAGGCTTCCTATTCCCGAAAGTTTTCGGGACAGGCTGTGAGCATGACAATAGAGCGGTTTTTATTTGATAATGCACAACGGGTTAACCCTCCATTTATTTTAACGAATTAAATGCTTTAACCCTGTCCGGTAAATCCTCTCCTTTTTGCAAATTCTGACAAAAACCCCTATCTTCACCAAAAAAAATAAAAAATGACAACTTATACCGATAAAGGCGAACTATTTAGCCAAATAGAAGAAAAATTAAAAAACCAAGGCTTTATCATTGACAACGTTGACCAAACCCGCCCATGGGGAGGTTTTTTTGTTATCAACGAAGATCAAGCCCAAAAATTTGCAGATCTGTATTTTGATGGTCTAGATGTTCAAGGATTGAAAATTTCCGGCAAGCTGAGCCCGAAAATCTTAATCGTAGCCCCTCACAAACGTCTTTCATGGCAGTATCACCACCGCCGTGCTGAAATCTGGCGTGTTACCCAAGGTGAAGTAGGCGTGGTGACTTCGGCCACCGATGAAGAAAATGAATTGAAGCGGTTGACAGAAGGCGAATTTATCCGTCTGTCCCAAGGCGAACGACACCGCTTGATCGGATTGGAAGGCTATGGTGTCGTGGCAGAAATATGGCAACATACTGATGCAGGCAACCCTTCAGACGAAAGCGACATCGTCAGGGTGCAAGATGATTTTGGAAGATAGACGAATTCTATCGTGTGAAAACTGAATCGTAGAGACACAAATTTTGTGTCTCTACTTTATCAATCCCAAAAAGAACCGCTTTTCTTAACCTCTTCCTCTTTTGCCTGTATAAGATTCCTTAGCTGCTGTACGATTTCAGGATGTTTCCCGGCCAGATCATATTTTTCAGAGGGATCTACTTCTAAATCAAACAACAAGGGGTCATCCTTTTCAAAATAAGAAATACCTAATTGGCTGTATGTTCTGATATGTAGTTTCCACTTTCCTTTACGGACAGCCATGAGTTGGTGGTTGATTCCAAAATAGTAAAACACTGTTCGTCCCGCTCCTTCCCCTGTTTTCCACAAATGCGTAAAAGCCTGACCATCTATTCCATGTTTTACCTGTGCATTTCCGGCGAGGGTGGCAATGGTGGGCAATATATCCAGTGCGGTAAAAACCTCATTGACCACTCTTCCTTTAGGGATATCTTTATGCCCCCAAAGGAAAAAAGGCTCACGCATACCACCCTCCCATGTGCTCCCCTTACCATCCCGAAATAATCCGGCCGATCCGCCTTCTTGATTTTTAAGAATCCACGGACCATTGTCTGACGTAAATACCACATAGGTGTTTTTATCTAGTCCACTACTTTTCAGGTATTGCAACAGCCTCCCTATATAAAAATCCAGTTCTTCTACGACATCCCCATACAAACCACGTTTCGACTTTCCTTGGAAATCCTCAGAAGCGAACAAAGGCACATGGGGCATAGCATAAGGCAGATACACAAAAAATGGTTTGTCTTTATTTCTTTTTATAAAATCAATGCTCTTTTCCGTGTAAAGCCGTGTGAGCTCACGTTGGTCCGGGTTTAACGCCAACGTATCATATCCATGCAAGAGGGCAATATCGGGATATTTCGGAGGAATCATATCATTACTATAGGGCAGCCCGACATATTCGTCAAACCCATTGGCCAATGGCAGGTATGATCTATCTGTCGAACCCAAATGCCACTTTCCAAATATCGCGGTATGATAACCCTGCTCTTTGAGCAATTCAGCGATCGTTTGCTCCTTTGAATGTATGCCTATTGGATCTTGCGGATTCAATACCCAACGGAATCCTGCACGTGGTGGATATTTACCTGTCAACAGTGCATAACGACTAGCCGTACAAGCAGGAGACGCCGAATAATAGTTGGTGAAACGCATTCCTTCTATCGCCATGCGGTCCAGATTTGGTGTCCGTATATTCGGTTGCCCGAGTATACCAATATCACCATATCCCATATCATCGGCATAAATAACTATAAAATTGGGCTTCCGTTGCGCATAGCTCTGTACGGCAAAGCATAATACTGTAAGGTATATTAAGAGCGCTTTCTTCATACAATTATTGTTTTTAGATAGCCTTGCAGTTAATAGTATTA
>JBEBRE010000042.1:0-22225 GCA_040394995.1 Sphingobacterium wenxiniae | reverse complement strand
ACGGCCAAAAAAATAGCCACAGTTTCTATCGTATTATTCAAAATACCGACAACCCTGTCTCCCTTTTGTACATCTTTTTCCAATAAAAATTGTTGGATAACCGAAACCTTATGTTGCAATTCCTGCCAGGTAACTTCTTGATAGCCACATTTTTCATCAGCATATTTTAAAGCTATTTTATGAGGTTCTTTATTCCGGAAAATATGTTCAGCATAACTTAGCGAGATACCCTCAAACCATTTGGCATTTATGAAATCAGCTGATGTCTTATCCCAATGCAATACTTGCTGATACGTTCCTGAAAAATCAATGCGGAAATAGTCCAAAATAGCTTTCCATAGATTATCCGGATAATCTATGGACCATTGATGAAAGGTAGCATAATCCAGGAAACAGCGATTGTTGGTTCGTTCTACAAATTCTTGAAAATCATACAGAACCGATGATTTACTATACTGCTCGGAAGGAATCCAAATAGGCTTTTTCATCTCATTTATATATGATTATCAACCTAAAGGTACAAAAAAATAAAATAGAGGTGAATTTAGTCCTCTTGAATATAACTAATAAAGTCAGACCAATCTTCTATCCTATTCTTAGCTTTTCCTAAAAGCATTCCAGCCCTGCGCTTTAATTTCGTGCACATTCCCCGATTTTGAAATCATTTCACAACCAGCTGAAGCTTCGGTAATATAACCTATAACCGAAATATCCGACTGACCTTTTATCTTGTCATAATCCAACTGCGGTATCGTAAAGAGCAGTTCATAATCTTCGCCTCCGTTCAAAGCACATACCGTAGGATCCAACCCAAATTCACGTGCGGTTTCATAAGTCATTGGATCGATGGGAATTTTATCCTCGTACAATTTGCAACCTACGTTTGAAGCTTTGCAAATATGCAATATTTCAGAAGCCAAACCATCAGAAATATCGATCATGGCAGAAGGTTTCACGTGCAATTTTCCTAATAATTCTATCACATCTCTCCGAGCTTCTGGTTTCAGCTGTCGTTCCACAATATAATCTTTTCCTTCTAAATCCGGCTGAATTTTTGGATTTTCCAAGAATATCTGCTTTTCCCTCTCCAAAAGTTGCAAACCTACATACGCACCACCCAAGTCACCACTTACACAAAGTAAATCACCGTCTTTCGCACCAGAACGGTATGCAATTTTATCTGTATCTGCATAACCAATGCTTGTTACCGAAATCACCAGCCCTTGGGCAGAAGCCGAGGTGTCGCCACCTACCAGATCTACATTATATTTTTTACAGGCTATTAGAGCACCTTCATATATTTCTTCCACGGCTTCTAAGGGAAATTTTGAGGATAACCCTATGGAAAACGTAATCTGGGAAGCAATTCCGTTCATGGCATAAATATCACTCAGATTAACCTGTACTGCTTTATATCCCAAATGTTTTAACGGTACATATCGTAAATCAAAATGTATGTTTTCCAATAGCAAATCCGTAGAAACCAAGGTTTTTTTATTTGAAAAATCCAATACAGCAGCATCATCCCCGATGCCTTTTACTGTGGACGTTTCGGTTAGCTCTACAGCTTGCGTCAGGTGTTGTATTAACCCAAATTCACCCAAATCATTTATGTCTTTTTTGTCTTTTTTGTCGAACATTTTTTATGAAGATAGAAGAAAAAAAGAACAAGGAGCAAAGAAAGTCTTTTATCCTTGCTGCTTTAATCTATATTTACAATCCAAATCTTTCTGATATTTCCAGCATCCTTTCAATAGGTTTTCTGGCACGTGCTATCACATCTACAGGTAAATCCACTTCAGGTAGTTCATAGTACAGGCAATTATACAGTTTTTCCAACGTATTTAATTTCATGTGCGGACAGTCGTTGCAGGCACACACATTATTGGGTGGCGCAGGAATGAAGATTTTCGTCGGGCTGGCTTTCTGCATTTGATGCAAGATACCCGATTCTGTAGCCACGATGTATTGCTGTGCTTCATCCTCTATGGTAAATTTCAGCATGCCAGAAGTGGATCCGATGTAATCTGCTTGTGCCAGGATATGGTCCTCACATTCCGGATGGGCAATAAATTTAGCATCTGGAAATTGCGCCCTTAAATCGGTGATCTTATCTTGGGAAAAAATCTCATGCACCATGCAGGCACCGTTCCAAAGAACCATATCCCTACCGGTTTTCTTTTTCACATATTCCCCAAGATTTCTATCGGGACCAAAAATAATCTTCTGATCTTCCGGCAAACTTTGTACAATCTGCACAGCATTGCTCGATGTACATACAATGTCGGATAACGCTTTCAGCTCAGCCGTGCAGTTCACGTAAGTAATCACCACATGGTCGGGATATTGTTCTTTGAATTTGGCAAACAGATGCGGTGGACAACTATCAGAAAGTGAACAACCGGCTTTCAAATCCGGCAAAAGCACTTTCTTTGAAGGCGATAGAATTTTAGCCGTTTCGGCCATAAAATGTACGCCCGCAAACACAATAACGTCAGCATCTGTTTTAGCTGCTTGTTGCGACAATCCAAGGCTATCGCCTATATAATCCGCAATATCTTGAATTTCAGCATCTTGATAATAGTGTGCCAAGATAACAGCATTCTTTTCCTTTTTCAGACGTTGAATTTCTGTTACAATATCAATAGTTGGGTCAATAGGCTCATCAATATAGCCTTTTGCTTCCAAATCTCTTGCTAACAATGTGGTCTCCATTTGTCTCCTTCTCAATGGGTTTTCTCTATTGGACTGAACTACCTTACAAAAGTAAAGAAAGAAAATGAAACGAAATCCACATTCCTTTTTTTCAATAAATGATAATCTTTTTTAAAGAAAGAATCTTGTTGTTTATTAGCATGTGGATAATGGGGAAAAGTGCATTCCTTTTTATTTGGAAAAGTATTTTTTAGTTGATTTTCCACAAAATTTCCACAAGTCATATAAGGTTATGTATTGATTATCAGATGTATGATTTTTGTTGGTTTTTGTTTTCCATATTTTCGTGTTGAATTTTTTGTGTTTACAATTTGTTAATATTAGCATAACCTTGCCTTCATTTTTCCCCATTTTTTAGGCGGATAAGTTTATGAATGTGTAAACTTTTAAAGTTTTTAATTTTAGTTCACCGTTTTTGTACAGGTTTTCCACATATTTTGTTAATTTGTTCGCTAATAGAATCGAATAGTTCTTTATAGTATTTATGGCAAACAAGAAAGTAGATTTTTTAGTGATTGGATCGGGAATTGCTGGATTGAGTTTTGCGCTAAAAGCAGCATCGTTGGGTAAAGTGCTCATTATTACCAAGTCCAATGAAGATGAATCAAATACAAAATATGCCCAGGGTGGCGTGGCTGCAGTTGTGGATAAGTCTGACAGCTTTGATAAACATATCGCTGATACAGAGGATGCTGGTGATGGTTTATGTCATCAACAGGTTGTGGAAAATGTAGTAAAAGAAGCCCCTGAACGGATTAGGGAACTCATTAATTATGGTACTAATTTTGACAAAGTAGATGAAGAACACTATGATTTAGCAAGAGAAGGTGGTCATTCTAAACATCGTATTCTACATTACAAGGACATAACCGGATATGAAATTGAAAGAGCATTGTTGGAGAGGGTACATGAACATCCAAATATTGAGATTTTAACCCATTATTTTGCAGTTGATCTGATTACCCAACACCATCAAGGAATACATGTAGATAAGAGTACAAGGGATATCAAATGTTATGGAATCTATGCCTTAAATACCCATACCAATGCTATTGAAATATTTCTAAGCAAAGTAACGTTGATGGCATCAGGTGGAGCTGGTCATGTGTATGCAAGTACAACGAATCCAACTATTGCGACAGGAGATGGTATTGCTATGGTGTATCGGGCAAAGGGAAAGGTGCGGAACATGGAATTTATACAATTTCATCCTACTTCGCTTTATAATCCAAAAGATTCTCCATCATTTCTGATTTCGGAAGCTGTTAGAGGTTATGGAGGTATTTTACGTCGTGTAAACGGCGAATCATTCATGGAAGAGTATGATGAACGGGGGTCGCTTGCGCCACGGGATATAGTGGCTAGGGCCATTGATAATGAAATGAAAAAATCTGGGTTGGATTTTGTGTATTTAGATATCACTCATCGAAAGAAAGCGGAGATTATGGCCCATTTTCCGAATATCTATGAAAAATGTTTGTCTATCGGGTTGGATATGACGAAAGATTATATACCCGTCACACCCGCAGCACATTATCTTTGCGGTGGCATTTTAGTAGACGAGATAGGGAGAACTTCCATTCAAAATCTGTATGCTTGTGGAGAATGTTCTTCTACGGGTCTTCATGGCGCAAATAGATTGGCTTCTAATTCTTTATTGGAAGCTGTGGTGTATGCCCACCGTATTTTTCAAGATGCTTCTTCGGTGTTTTCATCAATACCTTATGTAACCGATATTCCAGCTTGGGACGAGTCAAAAGTACAACTGTTAAATGAAGAAATTTTGGTTACGCATAATCTGCGGGAAACACAAAAGTTGATGAGTGATTATGTGGGTATTGTTAGGTCTGATTTTAGATTGGACCGTGCGATTAGGCGTTTAGGATTTTTATATGAGGAGACTGAAGAATTTTATAAGAATACAAAGCTATCCGTCAAATTATGTGAGTTACGAAATGTAATACAGGTAGCGTATCTTATTGTTAAATCAGCTATGCAACGTAAAGAAAGCAGGGGTCTGCATTATACAACTGACTACCCTCAAAAAGAAGAGGAATTAAAAGATACCATTTTATAATTTTGAAATTTTATTTTTAATTCATTCTCAAATTTCCACATTTCTAAATTTCAAAATTATGTCCACTATTTTGCCTGTAAAAGATAGTTATCCACAGATTGCTGAAGATGTATTTGTTGCAGAGAATGCAACGATTGTTGGCGATGTAGTGATTGGGAAAAAGTGTTCTATATGGTTCAATGCTGTGGTTCGTGGGGATGTCAATTATATCCGTATTGGTGATTACTCCAATATTCAGGATGGTGTGGTCATTCATTGTACGTATTTGAAAAACGGTACGGATATAGGTAATTATGTAAATGTTGGCCATAATGCTATTGTACACGGTTGTGTGATACATGATTATGTGCTCATTGGTATGGGTGCAATTGTCATGGACAGAGCAGTGGTTGAATCCAATGTTATTATAGGTGCCGGAGCTATTGTGTTGGAAGGCACAATATGTGAATCAGGTTATCTCTATGCAGGGATACCGGCCAGGAAGATAAAACCATTGACAAAAGAACAATTAGCCATGTTAAGGCAATTGCCATATAATTACGTTCATTATAGTTCTTGGTTTTGATGTTATTTAGTAGGCAAAAGGCATGCCTTTTGCCTACTAAATAACACTATCTTCCTATTTCGGTAAATTTATCGTTTCGTTTTGGTCCCAGTTGGCGCGTATGGTAAATGTTTTGTCGAAATACCAAATATTTTCAGCTTGTTTTCTTGCATATACATCCGCTGGATCCCATCGCCCATTTCTGTTTTCGTCGTAGATAATGCGTAGCGAATATTTGCCACCCGGATAGTTCTGATAGGATATCTTATTATCTATGGCTGTTATATTCCGTTTATCGAATACTTTTTCTTTTGCCTCATCTATCAATTCAACGATATAATGCATGGCTGTATCTAAGCCGTTAACGGTGAAATGTATATTGCCGTAGTTATCCGATTCATCCAAGGTAAATTGTGCTTTGAATTCCTTATTTGTATCTCCAAAAGGTGTTTTCATGGCTTCTTCCTGAATAACAAGTTCGTAATTCCGCTTTGGTCGCCAATTGAATCGAATATAGTATAACTCTTTATTTATACTATCCTGTTGGAGTTGAAAGTTGCGTCGGGAGACGCTGTCTTCATTCAAGATGATTTTGCTTTTATCTACCGAAGCCAAAGGGCTGGTGCTACGTAATTTGATGTGCTGTACTTTATCGACTTTATTACTAATATTCAATATTGGCTTCACCTCGCGATTAAACTTTATATTTCTGCTTACGCGAATGGAGATCGTATCCATAACATTTTCCATGTCTTTCAATACTATTTTTAGGGAATCCAGCTCCTTGTTTTCCAAATATATCTTCGCCGAATCGTTATTTAAGCTAAATTTCTCCACTTTGGACCGGTCCAATTCTTCCGGAAATAGTATCGTCGTGGATGGATTTTCCAATGATTTATTGAAGGTCAGCAATACATATCCACCTTGGTCCATGTTTTTTTCCAAGGTTCGGAAATCTTTCGGATTGGCTTTGGTTAATTCAAGTCTGATGCCGGAGGTGTCTTTATTTAGCACGATGCTATCGTTTAAAAAGCCAATCCATTCGTCGTTTCCGTTGAAAATCCGGTCGTTGTTTTGTTCTTTGAGGGCATAGATACGGTAGGTATCTTCTCTTAGATTATTAAACTTGAAATTACCGGCTGTATCGACGTTGGCAAAGATATTTGCTTTCCGTTTTCCAAAAATAGTGTCTTGTCGGGTAGGTATCAGCAATACTTTTATGTTTTCATCTTTTTTAGCGTCAAAACTTTTCGTGAAGCCATTTTTGACAGAACCGCTTATGGAAAGAGAATCCAGTTCATTTCCGGTGGCAAATACATAATTGTAGTTAAGGATCGGATTTCCTTCGTTATAGTCCACAAGACCTTTTCCAAAATTGATGGTATAGGTGGTGTTTTCTTCCAACGAGTCGGGTAAAGTGATGATCAGGTTTTTGCGACGTACTTTGTAATTGACCATTTCATCCACATCTGGACTAATACTAAATTCTTTGAATTGATTGTTGAGTTTAATGAACTCGTCAAATGTCAGTATGATTTCTTTCTCCTTAAAGTTTCGCGTGAAATTTTTGGGAGATTCGGCAAGCAGTTTAGGTGGAATGGAATCTTTTGGTCCGCCCGTTGGTCGTTGCATGTTAGCACAGCGCACGCAGGCCAGCGAAAGCATGATGATAAAGCTATAAATCAATAGATTTCCAAAATTACCTATTTTAAGGCTTTTTAAGACGTTTATTGTATTTTCGGGGTACGCACTCATAAAATTAAAAATATTGTCTTATATAGCTTTATTTTACGTGATGTTTATTTTGATTTAAAAAATTGATTTTCAGAGTATTAACTCATATGTACCATTAAAACGCTGATATCTGAAGGAGAAACACCTGAAATACGCGAAGCTTGCCCTAATGTCCGTGGTTTTACCTTTAACAGTTTTTCCCTCGCTTCTATCGAAAGTGAAGTTAAGGATTTATAATCGAAATCCGGATTAATTTCCTTGTCTTCCATTTTTTTCATTTTATGGACAATCTCCATTTCTTTTTCAAAATAGCTGTCGTACTTTACTTTTATTTCCGTTTGCTCTATGGTTTCCTCATCATACTGCATTAAGAGATCATGAAAGTGTTCATCAGCTTTTACAAGGTCAAATATATTCACTTGGGGTCTGCTGAGTATCTGAAACATTCTCGATTTTTGTGTAATAGGACTTGAACCCAATGTTTCCAAAATGGGATTCATGGCTTCTGCGGACACGCTGTTTTGTCTCATGTAGTCAACCAAGTGATCAGAATTTTCTACCTTTTTGTTAACTTTTTCCAAACGCTCGTCACTCACCAATCCCAATTTGTGGGCTATTGGTGTTAATCGGATATCCGCGTTATCTTGTCTTAACAATAGACGATGTTCTGCCCTAGAAGTAAACATACGGTAAGGTTCCTCTGTTCCTTTCGTGACGAGATCATCTATCAATACGCCTATATAGGATTCTGAACGCTTAAGTATAAGCTCATGCAAATCGTTTATGCGTTGATGTGCATTTACACCTGCTATAAATCCTTGTGCTCCGGCTTCTTCATATCCTGTCGTTCCATTGATTTGACCGGCAAAAAATAAGTGTTTAATCTGTAGTGTTTCCAATGTTAAATCCAATTGCATGGGTGGAAAGTAATCGTATTCGATGGCATAGCCGGGTCTATACATTTTGGCATTTTCAAATCCGGGAATAAGTTGCAAAGCTTTTAATTGAACATCTTCGGGAAGGGACGTTGAAAAGCCATTGACATATATTTCCACGGTTTTGAATCCTTCTGGTTCTACGAAGATCTGATGCCTATCCCGTTCGGCAAACCTGTTTATTTTATCCTCAATAGATGGACAATAACGAGGTCCCAAACCCTTTATTCTTCCAGTAAACATAGGGGATTTATCAAATCCGGTTTTCAATATATCATGGACCTTATCATTGGTGTAAGTTATCCAACAACAAAGTTGCTCTTGTGGTATTTCTACATTGGTATATGAGAATCTGCCTTTTTTCTCATCTCCCCATTGTTCTTCCATGACAGCGTAATTCAAGGACCTCCCATCTACACGAGGTGGTGTTCCGGTTTTCATTCTTCCGGATTCAAAACCTAAACTTACTAATTGCTCGGTTAGCCCAGTTGCTGCTTTTTCACCTGTCCTTCCCCCACCGAACTTTTTTTCACCGATATGGATAATACCATTTAGAAAAGTGCCATTTGTCAACACGACAGCATCAGCATCAATGCGTATACCCAAAGAGGTCACGACTCCTTTGGCTCTTCCGTTTTCGACAATCACTTCCTTTACAGTGTCTTGCCACATATCTACGTTGGATAGAGATTCTAAGGTAAGTCGCCATGCTTCTGCGAATCGCATCCGGTCATTTTGGGTTCTCGGACTCCACATGGCAGGCCCTTTTGAACGATTCAACATCCTAAATTGCAAGGTAGATTTATCCGCAATGATTCCGGTATAACCACCCATGGCGTCAATTTCCCTTACAATCTGTCCCTTAGCAACACCTCCAATGGCCGGGTTACAACTCATTTGAGCAATGACACCCATGTTCATGGTAATTAACAATACCGATGACCCAAGATTTGCCGCTGCCGCTGCTGCCTCACAACCCGCATGCCCAGCTCCTACTACAATAACATTATATTTATTAAACATTTTCTATTCTTTGTCTTTTTGTTTCACGTGGAACGAATTTTGTTTTTCCGATGTTTCACGTGAAACTTATTACATATATTCTGCTAAAGCTAACCAACGTTCGGATTTAATATCCAACTCTTCTTGTAATTTTTGTATTTCTAACGCAATTTCAGTTATCTTTCCGTGATCCGTCTGCTGATTGATGGTATCCGTCTTGTCAGAAATGATCCGTTCTATTTTCTCGATTTCGGTTTCCAACGACTCATATTCGCGTTGTTCCTTATAAGAAAGTTTCTTCTTTTCCGTCGTTTGTTTTACAGGGGTGCTTTTCTGAGCAACTGGCTTATTTTTTTCCTTTTCCTCTCGTGCTAAACTTTCTATTTCTGTTTTATAATCGGCATAATTTCCGTTGTATATTTTTATGTTTCCATTTCCTTCGAAAATGAATAGTTGGTCTGTTAACTTATCAATTAAATAACGATCGTGGGAAACCAACATCAATACGCCTGAATAACTTTCTAAGAATTCTTCTAATACATTTAAGGTATCGATATCTAAATCATTGGAAGGCTCATCAAGGATAAGAAAGTTAGGGTTACTCATCAATACTCGCATCAGTTGCAGACGCTTCTTCTCTCCTCCACTTAATTTGGATACCAAACCAAATTGTTTTTCTGGAGGAAATAGAAACAAAGTCAGGAGCTGTGATGCGGTGATAACTTCGCCGTTCGCCATTTCGATATAGTCAGCGACATTCTTTACCACATCCAATACCCGGTCATTTTCCTTAAATCCCAATCCGCCTTGCTTATAGTAGCCAAATTTAGTTGTTTCGCCAACTGTTATGTTTCCACTATCAGGAGTGACCAATTGCGTGAGCAAGTTTAGGAAGGTCGTTTTTCCCGTTCCGTTTCTTCCAGCTAATCCAATACGGTCACTCTTTTTGAAAATGTAAGAAAAGTTGTTTATAACACTATTTTCGGAAAAACTTTTAGATATATTTTCCAGCTCCAATATTTTGGAACCTTGTCTGCTGACTTTTACCGATAGCTGTAAGGTTTCATTTTGACGGGGACCTTTTGCTTTTTCTTCCAAATCATAATACGCGTCTATCCGTGCTTTTGATTTGGTACCTCTTGCCTGCGGTTGTCTTCTCATCCACTCCAATTCCCTGCGAAGAAGGTTTCGTGCTTTATCGGCTAAGGCAACATCTATGACTTCCCTTTCTGCTTTCTTTTCCAGAAAATAGGTGTAATTTCCTTTGTATGTATACAGTTTTCCTTTGTCCAGTTCCCGAATTTCTGTACACACTTGGTCCAGAAAATATCTGTCGTGGGTAACAAGCAGCACCGTTTTGTTGCCCGTTGTTAGCAATTTCTCCAGCCACTCAATGGTTTCGATATCCAAGTGGTTGGTCGGCTCATCCAAGATGTAAACATCCGGTTCATCAATCAGGAGCTTGGCGAGAGATAAGCGCTTTTTTTGTCCTCCGGAAAGACTATTGATTTCTTGGTTGAAATTAGAGATTTGTAAGCGATTTAGAATGGTTTTTATATTGTGCTCATATTCCCAAGCTTCCAATGCAGAGAGCTTATCTGTAAGTTCAGCTAATTTTTGCTGATCTATTTTATCGTTATTCAATAAATTTTCATATGCTCTAATAAGCTGTTGCTGTTCGTTGTCTGAACTGTATATAAAATCATTTACTGTATTTAGACCTGAGAAATCGGGTTCCTGCGATAAAAAACCTATCTTTATACCCCGTTCTTTTACGACTTTTCCTTCTATGGGAACAAATTGTTCGGCCAATATTTTAAGCAATGTAGATTTTCCAGTTCCATTAACGCCCACCAAAGCTACTCTTTCACCTTTTTGTAGTGCAAAATGCAAATTCTTGAATAACCATTTATCCTGAAAGGAATGTCCTACCTGTTCTGTTGCTAAAATACTCACTTATTTATTAAAATATTGATAAACAATGCTTTATAATATTAATAATCTGACTTATAATCGAAGTCATAAATGATTCTATTACTTTATGGAATCATTTTAAATGAATAAGAAATCCAAGTGCAAAAATACGTAAATATTGTGGTAAATATCTTTTTAACGATAAGAAGGTACACAAATTACAAAGACATGTAATTTTTTAATTTAATTTGAAAGAGGCTATCAAATTGAACCGAGGAATATCAACTAGAAACACTGTTCCGTCTACTTCTTTAATCATTTCGTAATATCCTTCCATATAACCGATTTCACTTTTGAGGTTACATCCCGACACGTATTGGTGCATGCTTCCCGGATATAAAATGGGCTGTTCCCCCACAACGCCTTCTCCGTCTACCTGCTTATATTCTCCTATGGAATCAAAAATATCCCAATGCCTACGGACAAGCTGTATAGTGGAATCACTTAAGTTTTCTATCGTTATCTGATAGGAAAACATGAAGTGCTGCTTATCGGGATTGGAGTATTCTGGTTGATAAATTACATCAACAGAAACCCGAACGCCAGCTGTTATTTGTGTAGTCATTTGATAATAAAGTTATTTATCAGTACCAAATTATTAATTATCTGATGAAAGTTCAAATTTTCTTTGCATAAATTATAGAACTTTTCAAGATTTATATCTTTTATACTGAAAAATAAAAAGGCGAATCCTGTAAGATTCGCCTTTGGAACAAGTATTCTTAAAGAACGTTATTAACGCACTTGTGTAAACTGCCAAGTATTATCGAAAATAAATGAACCATTCACTCCAGTAGTGATATAACCTTTGCCGTCAATGGTGAAGGCTACAGCTTTCTCACGGGCATCAGATGGAAGGTTTTGGTGTTTATCTGTCCAAGAGTCCGATGATGGTTCATACTTCCAAACCGTGTTCGTAATACTGCTTCCACTTCTACCACTTACTACATAGGCATTGTTGCCAATGACGAATGCGCTAGCGTGATATTTTCTAACATCATAAGTATAATTATCGTCGCTGCGTTTTAAGTCATTTAATGCGGTCCAGTTGGTGCCGTCAAATGAATAGAAGTCCTCTGGAAGCTCAGCGCTATTGGCATAACCACCACCTACATACGCTTTGTTACCGATCACAAATGCAAAAGCAAAGGCTTTTTTGTATTTGAATGGCACTGGTACTTCTGTCCATGTGTTAGAAGCAGGATCATATCTGTAGAAATCACTAAAATGGCCATCTGTCTTCTTTGATCCTAAACCTACATATGCATAATTACCCAATGTGAAGGCTACAGCTCCATAACGAGCATCACCAGGAAAATCAGCCACTTGTGACCAAGTATTCGTTGAAGGGTTGTATTCATAAAAATCTTTCAAGGCGTCGGTTCCGTCGTATCCGGTTCCGATATAGCCCTTGCCATTTATAGCAAATCCAACAGCCATTTGACGGGCGTTGCCTGGAAAATCGGCGATATCGCTCCAAGTCGAGCCGTTGAATTTAGCTCCGTCATTAACCACCCCTGCATTTTTTACGAAACCTCCAACAACATAGGCTGTATTATCGATCGTGAATGACGAAGCTCCATTACGTGGATCGTTTTTAAATACAATCGATCTCACCCATTCTGTAGGACCAGTGTCCACATCAGAGTCAGTGTCATCATCCTTTTTACATGAATGAAATGATGTAGAAGCAATCACACAGGCTAAGATTAACAATAGCCAATTTTTCTTATTCATAAATTATTTAAATTTAGTGTACAATATATTCAATTTTATTTTTGGTTTTGCGTTTTCAGTAGCAATTAATACTGTATTCAATGTATTAAAAAGCCCGACAGATCCGGCACTCAAATACAAGGAAGTTTCATTGTATTGATTCGTTGTTTTAAGATTTCTCAAATATACAATCATATTGAATGTATATGTGCCATTTTTACCCACATCCTCGCCAGGCGTATAATTTGCCTGTTGCATCCCTGCGCCATAAGGGGTTGTTAAATAAGATGTTGGGACACCATTGTAATCAGCAACAAACAACATTAGGTTTCCCAAAATAGGGTACATTGTATTTGTTGCCGGTGAAGCCGTTTCGATGACTAACTCCGCTTTATTGATCGAAATATTTTCATCCCGAACAAACTCCTTTAACGAAGGAAAAGTCAGCTTCGCTACAACGCCTGCACCACCTTGTGCGTAGGTAAGCCCAGCAGTTGCTGTTGTAGAAATTTCTTTATTGTTAAGGTCTAAACTCGCAAATGCTGTTCCTGTTCTGTCATATACAATATGGTTGTACTGAAATTCTCTTTGTGGGATATTGAGAACTTTGGCATTGGTCTTCTTAAGACCATCAATGCCCACATAACTGTAGTTTATTTTGAGTTGTATCGTGTCGCTAAAACCAATGGCCACGGTATTGTTATCATCCGGAACTAAAGCCAATCCCTTAAAATATTCTTGAAAATTTGTGTTGGAGGCAACTTTCATGTCTTTCGATTGAATGAAGTCAAAAAGGGTCTGTCCTAGGCTATTATCCAATTTGATATCGATAGAATCCATGGAAGTGATTCTGGGCAAAAAACTTCGTGACCCCAAAGCCGTAGGATCATAATTAAACTTTTGCTTTGAAAAAATAGAAGCTCCTGTCACAAATACAGGGATGCTCTCTTGTTCTACACCTCTTGTTAGAGTAGTTGTCTCTATATTTTCCGTTACTTGATGAACCGCAATCTTTTGAAGAACGGTAGTATCTCCAAAATAGTATCTCGATGCATTTGGTCTAAGAACCAGATTAAGCGAATCAAAAGAGGCATTTTCTGGAATGGATTGGTTGAACTCCGAAAAACCTATTCTGAAAAAGGGAGTTGATGTAACAGAGCCTGTTTCAGTAATGGAAGCCTTTCCAAACAACATATTTCCGGTTGCTTGGGTAGGGAGGTTGTCCAACTGGACGGTAGAAGTATTTACGGTAAATGAATCAATAAAAGTAATTCCGACATCGCTTGTTGCCCCACTATCCAACATGACGCTCATATCCTTGTCACAAGAACTCACCATTATCAGTATAAAAATTGGCAAAGCAAAAAAACCGACGCTTCCCTTAAAAAATTGACCCATATTTATTGTTTGACGTGCAAAAGTAATCAAATTGAACTGTTAATCAGTGTTATATTTTGTTAAAAACAGCCTATTACTTGCGCGTTGCAAATCTACTAATTTAAATTTGTATTAATAATGTTAAAAAAGCATAAAATCCTTATCCTCGTCATAGCGCTCACAGCTGGTGGAATCGTTACGGTTCTCTCCATTTGGTTGTACGGTAGCTACAAAAACAGGCAAGAGCTCTTCATGGGGACTGCTGAGCGTTTGCTGTTTAACGTACTGCAAGAGTATTATCAAAGTGAGATTTCAGACAATAGAACAAGGAGTGTAAATGACTCGTCAGAGAACGAGGATCGTCATCGCTATTTGATTTCCTTTGTTGGCAAAGTATATCCGGGGGTGGATCTGTCTAAATTGCAGGAGGCATTGGACACTACGGACTTTCGGCGAAATCGCCAACGACGTATACGGCAGGGTGAGCAACGAAGAGAAGATCCACACCAATTACTGCCACTTTATCTCTTGGAAAAGATCACGTTTAGCGAAAAAGTATTGGATGAGCTGGAAACGAGGTTGGCCAAATCACTAAATAGAAACCGTATGGCAACCGATTTTGAGCTATTTACAAAAACGATATCCAAAAATGAGTTTGAGAATTACTACCGTGAGAATTGGGGGCTTAATCCCCTCGTTACCAGGCCTATTTTGGTTAATCCGGAAAATGAACAATTCCTAGTTGCAAAATTTCAAGCGCCATGGTCCTATCTTTTTGTGAACCTTATTTGGCAAATTTTGTTTTCTATACTTCTGTTAGTAGCTTTGATAGGGACGTTTCTTTATCTGCTCCGCACCATCAAGAGGCAAAATGAGCTGGCTCTGCAACGTAAAAGTTTTGTCAATAACATGACACATGAACTCAAGACACCAGTGGCAACCGTGATGGCCGCTGTGGAAGCCATTCAACGCTTTGGGGCGAAAGGTGACAAAAGCCGTATGGATAAATATCTAGACGTATCGAAACATGAATTGGAACATCTGAGCGATATGATCGAGCGGGTATTGCAAATGGATTTTGACGAAACAAATGGTGTGCGGTTGATAAAAAAAGATTTTGATTTGGTTCAGGTTGTCCATTCTTGTATTGAAACGGCCCAAATGGGCGCACAAAAACCTGTGGATATAGATTTTCAATACCCTGAACATGCGATTATAATCCATGCAGATGAAGCACACATTAAAAATGTGATAAGTAATCTTTTGGATAACGCCATCAAATACTCTGGGGAAGAAGCCTATATTAGGTTAAAATTGCAAATCGAAGGACAAAAAGTGGAAATTCGTGTACAAGATCACGGAAAAGGAATTGATAAGAGCCATCAAAAAAATATATTTGATATGTTTTATAGGGTTACTGAAGGAAATATCCATGAGGTAAAGGGTTTTGGCCTTGGTCTTGCTTACGTTAAACAAGTCATTCAGCAACATGGAGGCTCTGTAGAAATCGAGAGTAAATTAGGAGATGGCAGTACGTTTATTGTATATATCCCGAAAAATTAAGAAAAAACCATGAAGGATATTCTATATGTAGAAGATGAATTAAGCTTGGCAATGATCGTCACAGATAGCTTGGAAGAGCATGGGTTTACAGTAAGGCACAAAGCGAACGGAAGAGATGCCGTGATTTCTTTTAAGCATAAAAAACCGGATATTGTTGTGCTTGACGTAATGATGCCTATTATGGATGGATTTACAACGGCAAAAGAAATAAGGAATGTTGATTCTCAGGTTCCGATTCTCTTTTTGACGGCTCTCACCCAAACCGAAGACGTGGTAAAGGGGTTTCACCTCGGCGCTAACGATTATGTGCGTAAGCCTTTTAAGATAGAGGAGCTTATTGTCCGTATCGAAGCCTTAACCAAAAGGAACGTGCAAAGTCCCGTTGCAAAAAAGTACGAGATCGGACATTATGTTTTGGACACATTAAAGCATACTTTGAATTATCGTGGAGAGCAGGAAAAACTCTCCTTCAGAGAAGCTGAACTCCTGCGCAAGCTGTATGAGCATAAAGATCAGGTTGTTCCACGGGAAGAAATCATTCGGGCATATTGGAACGATGACAATTATTTTACCGGCAGAAGTTTGGATGTGTTTATTAGCCGGATACGGAAATATCTGTCTAAAGATGCACGTATCAAGATTACCAATATCCGTGGCGTTGGGTATATGATGAACATTGATTAATTTTACGACTATGAAGGCATTGATTGTTGTAGATATACAAAATGATTTTTTGCCTGAAGGCCGTTTGGCCGTTTCTGAAGGAGACAAAATTATATCTCTTGTGAATACCTTGCAAACAAAATATGACTTGGTGGTTGCTACGCAAGACTGGCATCCGGCCAACCATCGAAGCTTTGCATCACAGCATCCAGGGAAGAAGGTTTTTGAGGAAATTGATTTGGAAGGACATCCGCAGATGCTTTGGCCGGATCATTGCGTGCAGGGAAGTGATGGCGCATCGTTTCCCAATGCCTTAGATACCCGTTTAGTAGCCGCTATTTTCCGAAAGGGCATGGTAGAAAATGTGGACAGCTATTCCGGATTTTATGACAACGGCAGGAAACAAAATACTGGATTGGCCGGCTACTTAAAAGATAAAAATATCACGGAGGTACATGTTTGTGGATTGGCCGCAGATTTCTGCGTGTTTTTTACAGCGATGGATAGCTTGGCCGAAGGTTTTAAAACAGGAATTATTCTGCCGGCGACCAAGGCTATTGACGAAACTTCTTTTGAACGGAAAAAAGAACTGTTTCGACAGAGAGGCGGGTTGCTTTTATGATGGCTTTTACAAGATTTTAGGTGAAACTAAAAACGCAAAAAGCTAAAAGAAAATCGGAAATTTCACTTGTTTCCGACCCATTTTGCGGTTCTTCTTTCTTCTTTCGATGCCCTTCCGAACGACAAAGACAAGCGTCCACATTCTTTTTCTGTCCTTCCGCGCGACTTCTCGTCCTTCCAAACATTAAAGACATATGTCTATACCTTTTTCCCGAACTTCCGCAAGGTTTTTCTGTGCTTCAAAATGCAGCGTGTGGTCAACGACGTTACGTTTCTGTCTTTAAAAATGGCCGAGAAATGTAAATCATAAATTCGTAATTCAACCTTTTTAAAAAATGGATATCTTTGTTGAAAATCAATTTGCATGAAGGAATCTGCGATAAGCCGAAAAGAAAGAATATTGAAAGTAGCGCTTTCGTTGTTTGCCGCGAAAGGGTATACAGATACGTCCACAAAAGAGATTTCGTTGGAAGCAGGCGTGTCGGAGGCGTTGATTTTTAAGCATTTTGGTCACAAGGATGCGTTATTGGCACACATCATCAAATCTGGTTATCGCCGGGTGCTTTCGCACCACCGTGGGATGATGACCTATACTAATCCTCGGGAATTTCTTAAAAATATGATTCTTTTGCCCAGTAAGTTGGTGGCTGAGGAACCTTTATTTTGGAAGTTACAGGAACGATTATCGCATAATGCTTTTTCTAAACAACAGCATGAGCAGTTTATAAAACCCGTGCAACCTATTTTGCTGAAGGCTTTCTCCGAATTGGGATATAAAAACCCGGAAAAGGAAACGCAGTTTCTTTTGTTGGTTATTGACATGCTGTGGAAGCGGGAAGCCAGTGGGGATATCGAAAATGGCAAGGATTTGGCCACATTATTAGAGAAAAAATACGGACTGGAATAGCTTGCAAATTCTTGCATGTTTCGTAACAAAAAACGCTCAAATTTTGACAACAAAATTTTTTTCGCTTATTTAGGGGTTTTGATAGCAAACCGTATATGACAAGAATACTCTTTTCCATCTTTTTTTCTGTTGCTTTATTACATGTAAATGCGCAGAAAAAGCCTGACTTTGTCCCGTTTATCAATAGCCAAAATGCTTGGGTCGATTCTGTTTTCCAATCTTTAACTCCGAAAGAACGTATCGGACAGTTGTTTTTGGTGAGAGCCCATACCAATTTAGGCCAACGTTACATCGATTCGGTGGCAGATGTCATCCAAAGGGAGCAACTTGGTGGATTGGTCGTGTTCCAAGGTGGACCGGTTCGGCATGCCAACATGTTTAACGCCTATCAAAAAAAGAGCAAGGTGCCGTTATTGATTACTTTTGACGGAGAGTGGGGTTTGGGCATGCGCTTACAGGATTCCACAGTTTCCTATCCCTATCAAATGACCTTGGGCGCAGTGCAAAATGACCAACTTCTCTATGACATGGGTCGCCAGGTTGCAAAGGATTTCTTGCGTTTAGGCATGCACTTCAATTTCGCGCCGGTAGTAGATATTAATAATAATCCTAAAAATCCAGTCATTAATTTTCGTTCCTTTGGGGATAATAAGCATAACGTGACGAAAAAGGCCAAAGCTTATATGGACGGCATGGTTGATGGCGGTATCATTGCTTCGATTAAGCATTTCCCGGGACACGGTGATACGGATGTGGATTCGCATTATGATTTGCCTCAATTGAACTTTTCAAAGGCTCGATTGGATTCGCTGGAGATTTTTCCTTTCCGGGAACTGATTAAGCAAGGTGCTCCGGCCGTCATGGTGGCCCATATGCATATTCCTGCATTGGATGCGACACCCAATATCCCCTCTTCTATTTCCCGAAAAGTCGTAACCGACCTGTTGCGTAAAGAACTGGGTTTTCAGGGGTTGACGGTGACTGACGCCATGGACATGAAAGGCGTAAAGAAATTCTTTCCAAACGGAGAAGCGGACATTATGGCCATCGAGGCAGGACACGATTTATTGGAGATATCCGAAAACAGTGCCCGGGCCATAGATTTGGTAGATAAAGCCATCAAAAGCGGACGGTTGAAGCAAGCGGACATCGATGCACGTGTAAAACGGGTATTGGCTGCCAAATATTGGGTGGGACTGAACAATTACCGTCCGGTTAATTTGGCCAACTTAATTGCTGATCTCAATAGTCCTTCTGCTCAATCGCTGGTGCAACGATTGGCCGATGCTGCGGTTACCGTCCTGAAATCTGACAAAACCCTAAAATCATTTAGCAAAAACACCCAAACAGCGATTGTATCCATTGGAATAGAACGGTTTCAGGATTTTGAAAAAGGATTGGCTTTACAACTGAACAATAAAAAAGAATATATTATTACAGGTAAGGAAACGGAGGAAGAGTTAAAAGATTTGCTTAGAGATATTCGTCGAAACCGGCAAATTATCCTGGCCATTCACGATAACCGTAGCCGACCCAGAAGTAAAGTAAGCCTGAATGAACATGTTCAAAAATTCGTCGACAGGTTGGCAGGTCGCCGTACGGTTACGGTGCTATTTACCAATGCATATGCGATGGACAGTCTGCCTATCGACCGCTCAAGTGCTATTATTTTGGCCTATCAAAACGATGGTTTTATGCAAAAAGCAGCATTAAAAGTGCTTTTGGGACAAATTAAAGCTCAAGGTAAGTTACCTGTAGAGGTGAACAGGCACTTTAAGTATGGAGATGGTTTGTAGAGTTTTCCTTTTTGGGCGAAGGTTAACCTTTGCCCAAAAAGGAAATTACACTTCTTCTTCCTTAATCCATTTTGGAACAATGGGAGCTTGGTAATTTTCCATTTTTTCCAATAGCTCTTCAATACTGTCCGCAAGCAACAACATTTCCTGATTTTCTTTTTTGAGGATACCTGTCTGCACCATATTGTCAATAAAAGCTACTAAGTGGTTATAAAAGCCATTGGTATTGAGGATTCCGACGGGCTTTCGGTGTAGCCCCAATTGTGCCCAAGTAATCATTTCAAAGAGTTCCTCCATCGTACCAAATCCTCCCGGAAGTGCGATAATTCCTTCGCAACGTTCGTTCATGATGCGTTTCCGTTCATGCATGGTCTCCACTGTAATCAGTTCTGTCACACCTTGGTGCCCAATTTCTTTGGAATTGAGGAAATCAGGAATAACACCGATAACTTTTCCACCATCAGATAGTACACCATCAGCCACAGCACCCATCAATCCTACTTTTCCACCCCCATATACCAATGTCAATCCTCTTTTTGCAAATACTTTCCCTACATGTGTAGCTTGTTGCTTAAAAACTGCATCTTCCCCTAAGCTTGAAGCACAAAAAACAACGATACTCTTTAATTTCATGCACAATTATACGTAAAAAACCGCAGGCAGTAACGCCTACGGTTCAACTAAACTAAACATTGAAACAAAGCTTATCTATTTTTACAGCGCACGGCTTTTTTCTTCCGAATCGGTATTATTACGCCTGATTTGTTGTTTCAGATTCCCAAACTTGTAGGTATAGGTCAAACGTACAGAACGGCTATCGTGATACTGGCGAATCTTGGCATTGTATGTTGCAAAATCGGTTGAAAGATTGTTTTTCTGTGTTTTGAAAATATCTGTTCCAGCTAGCTTCAGAGCGTGACGGCCTTCTTTAAAATTGTAACTTACACCCAAATCCATACCCCAACGCGATTCTATTTTATACACATTGTACAAAAACGGACTATTGTAATTGACAGACATTTCAGCCGAAAAAGCAGGCGATATTTTAAAATTGTTCATGCTACGGCCTTGAAAAAAGACAGAACCGTCGTCGATATACGAACCCGCTATCGGACCTTTAAAGGCCATATGAATAGCTGTGAGGTTGTTATTCATGGTCCAAAATTTTCCGATACGGAAAGGCGCATTGATATTTAGGTAGGATGTGGTGGATCTTTCCAAGTTTTCCCGGGTAACCCATGATTCTCCCTTTTCATCGTCCTGGCCTAAGCTTTCGACGATGGCGCCTTCGGAAATATCGACACCCAAGGTAAAGTTGAACGTTTGGAAAGCTGTATAATTCAATGTGAAGCCGTCGGTATATTGTGGATTGATATACGGGTTTCCTTGCTGGAAAGTAAATTTATCAATGTAATATTTAAAAGGGTTGAGATGCCGGTAGTTTGGCCTTGAAATCTTCCGGGCGTAGCTGAGAGAAAAGACATTATTCTCATTGAGTGTGTATCCTAAATTGGCCGAGGGGAAGACGTCAAAATAATGTTGCTTGACACGGTTATTCAAGGTAATGGAATTACCATCAGAAGCGGTGTATTCACCCCGTAAACCTAATTTAAGGCTCAATTTGCCAAAAGGTTGGCTATAATCTACGTATCCTGACCCGATTTGTTCGATATACACAAAATGGTTTGGCCTTCCTTCATAGTCCTGCCATTGTCCATTGACAAAATGCTCAAACTGCAAATCGTTGTCCGATGTGACATGGCTGTATTTCAACCCAGATTCAAGCTTGGCATTGCCTAGCATTTTCGTAAAGTCTAATTTGGAGACATAAATGTCGATTTTTACGGGCGATTGACTTCTTTCCAATTCGGGATCATATTTTAAAGAACCATCCGGTAGTACGGTACGGTATTCATAATCAATATCGGCATTTGTACGAAAGGCACTCCAATCCAGATCCAATACAAGCTTGCCGCCCAAGGTATCGACCTTAAATTCGTTGTTAAAGTTCAATGAATAGCGGTTAAAGGGTCTTTCATTTAAGGAACTGGAATGCAGTATGGAATCGGCGACCTGCAGGTTTGGTCCGATTTGCGTTAAGCTTGTATGGTCTGAATCCTCCACATCATTAATTCCGGAAAATTGTAACATCATCACATTTCTTTCGGATGTTTTTTGTTCAAGCCCGATTCGGTAATTATGCGTCTTATCTATTTCCTTCATGGACGCCTCTTGGTCGAAAACACGATCATTATCTGAAGAAGGGATTGTCCGTTCTATGCCAATGTCATATTGATTCTTGTTTCTCGTGAAGCCATAAGAACCGAAGAGTGTAGTATTGTTCTTTTTATAATTTAGATTTAGCGATGAATTTCCCCGTGCATGACGACCATATCCGGCGCTAGCCTGAAATGTACCGTTGAAGCCTTCTAAGTGATTTTTCTTTAACACAATATTAATCGTACCTACGGTGCCTTCTGCATCATCTTTGGCCGAACGTGTTGTAGCGACTTCGATGCTCTTGATTTGGTCGCCATTCATGGACTTCAACAACGTGGTCAACTGCTCGCCAGACATATAGGTTTGACGCCCGTCAATAGT
>JBEBRE010000041.1:0-22233 GCA_040394995.1 Sphingobacterium wenxiniae | reverse complement strand
ATCTTTGTTCTATAATATTATGGGAATACGTTTTGAAAAAGATACAATCCTGAATTGGATTAATGAAATGGGGAAATTCTTGCGCTTATTGACCGATAAGTGGGAGGGCTTGCAGGAAGTGTCAGATGACCCGATCAATGTAGAGGAAGGTTACAGGGAATTTTTTAAGGAAGACCGTGACTACTTTTTGAGATCAGATAATGAACAATTGGAAACATTTGTGTCTTCTTTGCAACCGGAGCAAATCCGGCCTTTGGCACAGCTGATGATGTATGACGGCTTTCTGTCCGACAACCGTAATTTGTTGCAGAAAGCAAAATTCTTATTGGAACTCAACATGCGCCAAAGCGGTAGCTTTGCCTTCGAGGACTACGGCTTTTTAACGAAGATAGCAGCGAAACTGTAATCGGGTGCTAGGCTAAAATCTCGCGGGCAATGACCAGTCTTTGTATTTCGGAGGTTCCCTCGTAAATCTGGGTGATTTTCGCATCGCGCATCAGTCGTTCCACGTGATATTCTTTCACGTAACCGTATCCACCGTGTATCTGTATTGCCTCTATTGTGGTTTTCATGGCAACTTCAGAAGCATATAACTTAGCCATCGCGGCAGCTTTTGCATAAGGTTCTCCATTATCTTTCAACCATGCGGCTTTATAGGTTAGCAATCGAGCGGCCTCAATTTCTACCTCCATGTCTGCGAGCTTGAATTGGATGGCTTGGTGATGGCAGATGGGTTTTCCGAATGTCTTCCGCTCTTTCGAATAATCTAATGCCAAGTCGTAAGCTCCCTGTGCGATACCCAAAGCCTGTGCGGCAATTCCTATTCGGCCTCCGTCCAATGTTTTCATGGCAAATTTGAAACCAAATCCATCTTCTCCGATTCTATTTTCTTTTGGGACCTGCACATCCGTAAATTGCAAGGAATGGGTGTCTGAGCTTCGGATACCCAATTTGTTTTCCTTAGGGCCGATGCTAAAGCCTTCCATGCCCTTTTCCACAATGAACACGTTAATGCCTCGGTGCCCTTTTTCGACATCGGTTTGTGCGATGACTAGATAGATGTCCGCTTGGCCACCATTGGTAATCCAGTTTTTGGTGCCATTAAGCAAATAATAATCGCCACAATCAATGGCCGAAGTATGTTGAGAGGTGGCATCTGATCCGGCTTCGGGCTCAGAAAGGGCAAATGCACCCAATTTTTCGCCCGAGGCAAGCGGTTTGAGGTACTTTTCTTTTTGCTCTTCTGTGCCAAATTCTTGTAGGCCGTACAGTACTAACGAATTGTGGGCTGACATGATGACTCCCGTAGATGCATCGATTTTGGAAATCTCTTCGATAGCGATAGCATAGGCCAATGTGTCCATGCCTGCCCCGTTATATTTTTCATCGACCATCATGCCCATAAACCCCAATTCACCCATCTGTTTGACAAACTCGCCGGGGAAAATAGCACGTTCATCCCGATCGATCACACCTGCCTTAAGCAATTGTGCAAATTCCCGAGCTGTTTCCCGGATAAGTTGATGTTCTTCACTCAAGTTGAAATCCATAATTACCTCCATTGATTCTTCAAATATAACCATTTTATTATGCTAGCATAGTAATATGAAAATTTATTTATCAAATTTTTGTTAAATATTGTCAGAAACTTTTTAATAGCCATTAAAATCTACTATCTTAGTAGAGTAAATTATTGTTTCACTAATAACTATAAAATCATATGAGTTTACGATTAGGAGATGATGCGCCCAATTTTCAGGCGCGGACATCAATTGGCGATATAGATTTCCATGACTATATCGATGGCAGTTGGGCAGTTTTATACTCACACCCGGCAGATTACACACCTGTTTGCACGACCGAATTGGGGCGTACGGCACAACTAAAATCTGAATTTGAAAAGCGCAATGTTAAGGTATTGGCGTTGAGTGTGGATTCGGTAGAAGATCATTTGGGATGGATAAAAGATATTAACGAAACCCAAAATGCCGACGTGGATTTTCCGATCATTGCAGATCAGGATCGCAAGGTAGCGGAATTATATGACATGATCCACCCCAATGCTTCGGCAACAGCGACGGTACGTTCTGTTTTTGTCATTGGGCCTGATAAAAAGATTAAATTAACCTTAACGTATCCTGCATCAACAGGGCGGAATTTTAACGAGATTTTACGGGTTATCGATTCTTTGCAGTTGACGGCAGATTATTCTGTAGCAACGCCTGCTGATTGGAAAGACGGCGAGGATGTGATTGTCGTTCCAGCGATTAAAACAGAGGATATTCCAGCTAAATTCCCGAAAGGATTTAAGGAAATTAAACCTTATCTGCGTGTTACACCACAACCAAATAGATAGGGGAGTATGATCACAGGAAAAAGAACAAGGACTAAAGTTAGCGCTTTAGTCCTTGTTCTTTTTTCTTGGTCTTTGTTCTTTTTTCCTTATTCCGATCAATACACTTTCACGATATAGATATAGTCTTGAAGTTTTTTAATCTGATCTGTCCTGGAAAGATTGCTCAAGGTATTGCGGTGATTTAAGACCACATCACCTTGAAGAGAATCGGTAGGAATACTGTTTAACGTTTCAATCAGCGCCTTTGTCTTAATCGCAAAAGCGGCACCATCTATTCCTTTTTGCTTACCGCTGATGATACCAATAACATTTCCTTCCTTGTCTAATACAGGACCGCCACTGTTTCCGGGGTTTACCGGAATAGAAATTTGGTAAGCTAGCGTATCACCAGAATAGCCGGTAGCAGAACTGAGGTAACCCTGACCGTATACAGCCTCATCTCGAGGGAAACCGATAGTATAAACATCTTCTCCTAAATCCGAATCCAATTTCTTGAAGGAATATGGAATGCTCTTAAGCGATTTGAACGCTGTATCATTGATACGCAATATTGCCAAATCTTTTTCAGCATTTTTGAAAATGATGTCAGCCTTAAACGATTGTCCTTTATGGTTTTGTAAATGGACGGAGTCGGCACCATGTACCACGTGGTAATTGGTCACGACATACCCATCTTTGGTGATCATGAAGCCCGTTGCACCGTAGTGTGTTGGTTCAATCGGCACAGTTGTGCTATTCATGTTCTTTATAGCTGCACTTTGTGCATTCACGTTTCTTTTGACATTGTTCATTTCCCGGCGCAAAGCACTGTAATCCGAAGTGGTCTTCTTTAAATTGGAATAATATCCGGTTAACCACAGTGTGGAAAAGACGGATATAATAGCTATTGCCGCAGCAACAGCTGCATTGAATTTAAGCTTATTCCAAAGCGATATTATCTTGGCAGACTTGCCAATTTCCTGATGAGCATTATGGTAGACTACGGCTGTATTCTTTAATCTTTGCTTAAATCCGTTTCTTGTATCTACTTGTTTAAGCATACCAATAAACTGTACGTGTTGCTTAAATAGTCGGTCAAAATCCGGATACTCTTTGCAAAAATGCTCAAAGCGCAAACGATCTTCCGCTGTCAGTTCATGTTGCAGGTATAAATCAGCCCAATCCAAAAACTCCTTTTCACTTAAACTCTTCATGTTTGTTCTGTAACTCACTTTTTAAAAAATATTTTTTTTAGACGCTGAAGGCACTTGTACTTCTGCGTTTTTGCATTATCCGTATTGGTATATCCAAATTTTTCGCAGATGGCCGCCATGGACCTGTTGTGGATATAGAAATCTTGTAGAATGCTTTTGCAAGGTTCTCCAAGACCTGCGAGCGCTTCCTCCATATGAAGGAGATTGCTTTCCAATACGTCATGCTCCTCTATTGCCTCTTCAGTTGCTAACGAATCTTCATGATCTTCGATGAGATCTTTGCGATATTTAGATTCGCCTCGAGTAAGTTGTTTTAACCATAAACGTTTGGAAACAGCATATAAAAATGTTTTAAGCCTGCTTGAGAGCTGAAAATTACCCTGGGTCACCTTGTCGTATAGCACCATGACGGCTTCCTGAAAGATATCCTGGGCTTCTTCATAGCTACCCTGATTGTTGACAATCATTTTGGATATGCTGGGATAATAAAGCTGATAGAGTTTATGAATGGCTAAATTATCTCCCAATTTAATACCCTCAATGATTTCAGCATCAATGTAAATATCACTTTTTTCCTTACTCACTTATTAATACCTTAATTGATCGAATAGTAACCTTTTATTTTGAGAAATTTTATATTTTTTTTCAACACCACACACGATGGCCTAACGCAGCATCCGGATTTAAAGTTATAAAAAAAGCTTTAGTACAAGACATTTTTTTCTAACCGCATAGTGGCCTAGGGATATGTATGTTTGAAAAGGAACAGGTTGTGTTTCATTCTTGTTGTGTACTAATAAAAAAGCTCTCGTTGTGCGGAGAGCTTTGCTAAATTTTTTGTTCTGATTGTAAGCTATCTTTATGGGGTTTCACGTACAGATGAACGTGTGTTTGCTCTTGCCGTGGTTCTTGATTTTCCCTGTGTCGGGCCGAAGACGTTTCCGACCATGGTCATGGCACATCTAAAACCGGTCATGGCATCTGATTCATCTTGTTGCATGAAACGACGTGTGGCTGGATTTAGCCAATAAGCTCTATCGTTCCAAGAACCGCCTTTGTAGACCCGACTCTTATTGTTGACCAAAGTGGTCTTGCCATATAGTTCTTTCATTTCCTCATCGTCAAATCCCCGGGCATCGTATTGATACGTAGACGTTGAGTCACTACCACTTCGTGAAGCCTGAAGCTCTTCCCAGGTCTGTTTGCGAGGTGCTTTGGCCGGAACTTTAATCGGACGACCATATTTGTCTTTCGCTAATACACGACCTTCTGTGTCTTCATATTTATTGTCCATAAATACGTTGCCCCGGAAGGGATTGAAATCCTCGAAATCTTCAAAAGACAATTGGCGATAAACGTCATTCACCCATTCGTTTACATTGCCAGCCATATTGTAAAGACCGAAATCGTTGGGAGCATAGCTGGTTACAGGAACAGTGATATCACCACCGTCATTAAGGTCTCCCGCCACACCCATGTTGTTGCCACTGGTGATTTTAAAATTGGCCAACATGCGTCCTTGATTTCTTCTATTTCCCGAACGTACACCTAGGCCACTCCATGGATAGATGCGGCTATTTTCGATGTTTCCTTCTACAGTATTGCCTATGAGGCCTAATGCCGCATATTCCCATTCTGCCTCCGTAGGAAGTCGATAGGGCTGTTTAAGAATGCCGTCTTCCATGCGAACAATGCGCTTAGCATCGGCTTCTGCTCCAGGGCGATTGTCTTTCGGCATGTTTGGACCATCGATCCCATCGCCTTTTAATTGGCCATTGAGATAAATTTCCGTGTTAAAGGCATCGCCTGACGTTTTTTGATCGGAACGGGTTTTGTAATCAACCAATATACCTGATTTGCGTAGGATGTTTTCATTGACACGGTCTGTCCGCCACTGACAATAAGCTGTGGCCTGCTCCCAAGACACGCCCACCACCGGATAGTCCTGAAAAGATGGGTGCCGTAAATAGAGATTGACATATGGTTCGTTGTACGATAATGGATGGCGCCATACCAATGAATCGGGGAGCGCATCGTAATATAATTTTCCGTCTTCCGGGAAATTTTGGGCGATCCAGTGCAGGTATTCCAACCAATCCGCATTGGAAACTTCTGTTTCGTCAATATAAAAAGAAGCGACAGTCACCCGACGCCTTAAGTTATCATGAGCGTAACCGATATCTTCATTCAAACTGCCACCCATGACAAATGTACCGCCCTCGATGGCTACTAAACCGGGACCAGGTACTTCCTTTACTTTTCTGTTGATATGCAAACCGCCGTTATAAGGGTCGTTATAAGCAACCCCGGTTTTGGATGATACGTCTGACCGCTTGCTACAGGAAGAAAAAGTCACAGCCGTCATCAGTACCATGACGAATGGTAGAACTTCTCTCAACATACACTGTTTTGTAAACATCATAAAGTGAAATTATGAATTTTAACCACAAAATTAAGAAATAAAAACCATTACCATCAAACTACTTCGTGGCAAAACGTGGCAATTTAACTACTATAAGTCTTAAATTTTGTTAAAAATTCATTTTTATTCCAAAATCTATTTCCTCTTTCATGTAACGACTTCTATTGGAATTGTATATTTTAGCAACATGAAGATTAAAGTAGGTTTTGGTTTCGACGTCCATCAAATGAAAGAAGGACATCCGTTTATTGTGGGCGGCGTAACGTTGGATCATCATGCGGGGGCTTTTGGCCATTCGGATGCTGATGTTCTGGCACATGCCATTTGTGATGCCCTATTAGGTGCCGCCAATTTGGAAGATATTGGATACCATTTTCCCAACACTGACCCAAAATGGAAAGGGGTGAACAGTCTTCTGTTATTGGAGGAATGTGTGCGACTTGTGAAGGAAAAAGGGTATGTTTTGGGAAATATAGATGCTATGCTGTGTTTGGAAGCACCTAAAATAAAACCTTATATCCCTCAAATGAAAGAGCATATAGCACGTGCCACAGGACTGACCGAGGATGACGTGTCCATCAAAGCGACGACGAACGAAACGATGGGCTTTATCGGTCGACAAGAGGGGGTGGTGGCGTATGCGGTATGTCTTTTGGAGCGGATTTAATGTGCCGTCAGGTGGCTATGCGGTTTCATTTTTTGTGGAGGCGCTTGAAATAAAAGTATGCGATGATCAAAGCGCTAAGAGCAAGTATACCTCCCATAATAAACGGCGCGCCGGGTAAATACAATGGCGTATTTTGTCGTGTAAAATAAGCAAAAAGACTGCTCATCATCAAGGGGCCTATAATAGCAGTGAGGCTCACAATGGAAGCAATTCCGCCTTGGATTTGCCCTTGTTCGTTTGGCGGTGTGAGGTTAGAAATCAGACTTTGTAGGGCAGGCCCTCCAATGCCTGCGCATACATAGAGTATACTAAATGCAAATAGCATCCATGTATCGGTGGCTAACCCCAGCAAGGGAAGGGAGCAGGCGTTGAAAAGCAAACCCAATAATATCGACCGAGGCAAGCCCAGCTTGGGGATGATAACTCTCAATAACCCTGCTTGCACGATGGTTAACAGCATGCCGATAAATCCCAGCGATATACCTACCATTTTCTCGTCCCAATGAAATTTTTCCATGGTGTAATAAGACCATGTGCTCTGTACCGCATGGGCGGCCATGTTGACGAGAAATATACAGGCAACCAAGGCATAGATTTTAGGATATCTTTTCATGTGCTTGAAAGCTCCTATTGGATTGGCGTTTTTCCAGGAGAATAACCGTCTGTTTTCTTCTTTTAAGGACTCAGGAACGATGAAATAACCGTAAATGAGGTTCATTAAACTCAGTATTCCGGCAGCATAAAAAGGTATTCGGGGGCCATAATGTCCTAGCAATCCTCCAATGACCGGCCCGATGATGAAGCCCAGGCCAAAAGCAGCGCCTAGCAATCCGAAGTTTTGCGCTTTCTTTTGCGGACTGCTAATATCGGCGATGTATGCTGCCGCGACGGTATGGCTAGCACCAGTCACACCTGCAACCAAACGGCCTATAAAAAGCCACAAAATGGAAGGCGCAAATCCCATTAAAATATAATTAACGGAGAAACCGAACAACGAGAACAGCAATACCGGTCGTCTGCCGTAGCAATCGCTCAGGTTGCCCATGACAGATGCAAATATAAACTGCGTAAAGGCGTAAGCAAACATTAGCCATCCGCCATATTGCGAAGCTTCGCTTAGGCCACCATGTATCAGTTCCTTGATTAAGGATGGTAGAACGGGAATAATGATTCCCAATCCTATCGTATCGATGACGACAGTTAAAAAAATAAAGAATAGACCGGAATCACTTTTTTTTGCCATTTGTTACGGGGTTGGACCTCGAAAAAATTTGTCTAATGTAATGTTTTAATTCTCTTAAACGCAAACCAATGCTAAACACCGGTGAAATCTACTGTCGTTTTTTTGCTACTTTATTCTGAATTCATGATTTTTAGGGTTTTTAACAGTTATATTTATTTGAATAATGGTATTTTTGTGAATCATTTGAATCGTGGGGAATCAAAATAGAAGATACTTGAAGATATTTCATGACCGTAAACTATAGCCACTTGTTTATAAAACGTTTACCTCTGTTTATTCTGGGAGGGCTGTTTTTTGTCTTGTTTGCCTTTTCGTGCAAAGCTTTTAAGCAAAAAAGTGCACAACGCCAACAGAAAAGCGATAGCCTGCAAACAGATTTTTTCCAAAATCTAACATCCAAGTATAACATTCTTTACAATTCAAATCTCATGCTCGATCAGGAAAGAAAGAGCATTTATGATGCGGCGAATAAGAATTATCAGGTCCGCTTGACGGTTTTCGATGAACCTACAGCCAACGGTGATCCGCATAAAGCGATGGATTCCCTGATTCAAAAAGCTTACAAAATAGTCAACACTAAACAGGAAAGCAACTATGTAAATGAAGCCTATTTTATCATTGGCAGGGCTTATTATCTCAAAGGGTCATATTACACGGCTGCGGAATTTTTTGACAAGCTGATTAATTCAGAACAGGACAAGCGGGATTATCGTGCCGAAGCCTATGCCTGGAAGTCAAGAGCATTGTTGCAGGTCAACAAAAAGGAAGCGGCTGGCAAGGCAGTGGACTCCGCATTCATGTTCTTGGATGACAATCGCAAGACCCGGACTTATGTCAATGCGACTAAGGCAAATTATTTGGTGCGTATAGGGGAAGAAAAAGAGGCTATCCCGTTTTTGGAATATGCCTTGGAGTCGAATAAAGACCGTTATGATAGCTATCGATGGCGTTTTCTTCTGGCTCAGTTGTATCGGGATAATGGCCAAGAGACCAATGCGCAACGGCTTTTCAAAAAGCTGTCCAATAGTAATGTGCCATTTGATATGGCTTTCGAGGCCGACCTCCAAGCCGCTTTCCTGACAGGAACGCTGGCAGGAAATACTGTTAGTGAACGGGTAAAACCTTTGCGAACCATGCTAAGGGAAGGCAAGAATATGAATTATCGGGATCAGATACTATACGAGATCGGAAAGGTGTATTTAGAGTCGGGTGACGAGGAACATGCTCTTCGTTTTTTCAACCAGTCGTTAGCCGAACCTCAAAAAAGTGCATATCAAACTACCGAAACCTATCTGACGATTGCGGACTATTATTTTGATCAGCAACGATACCATAAGGCACAATTATATTATGATAGTACGGCTACGGTTCTTCCAACCGACTATACGGATGTCAACATCGTGCGTCGCAAATTGGCTTACATGTCGGAGCTTACCAAACTATATGAAGAAAATCTATGGCAGGATACGTTGATTGCATTGGGAAAGATGGATGAGACAGGTCGTTTGGAAGAGGTTGCAAAGTATGCCGGAGCCCGTTTGGCCGAAAGGCAGCGGGAAATAGATCGTTTGGCCGAATTGGCCAAAAAGGGAAAAAAAGCGGATGCTTCAGTGTCAAATGTGAATATCAATAATGCTTTCGTGATGAACAACACGCCAATGGATGCGTCTAATGGTCAATTTTATTTTAACAACCAAGATGCATTGTTATTGGGGACATCGGAGTTTAAGCGTAAGTGGGGAAATAGACAATTGAAAGACGATTGGCGATTTGCAGCGGATAATACACCGACCTTAGCTGCGCAGACTGCCTCGGGAAACAACGCTGGACAAGTAGTTGCGAAAGAAGAAACACTGGATGTTGAAGCTTTTCTTGCGGGCGAGAAAGCACGGTATTTGGATTCAGTACCGCTTCGTCAGGCGGATTTTGATCGTCGCCAGAAAATCATCCATGACAATATGATCGTGATTGGGAACATCTACCGAGATTATACACGTGACAACCGGGATGCCATTCGGGCCTATGAGACATTTTTGGAACGCTTTCCCAATACGAGCGCCGGTGCTGAAATTTACTATTCCCTGTACCGTATGTACGATGGTATAGACGAGACCAAAAGTTTAGAATACAAAAATAGACTGATTGCGCTGTATCCAAATACCCTCCACGCACAAGTAGCACGTGACCCGTACTATATGGATAAAGTTAAACGGGACAAACAAACACTTGATCGTGCTTTTGAAAGATTGTTTACACTCTATGCAAAGGGAGATCATGTCGAAGTCATTAAACAAGCAAATAAAGACTTAGAAGGTGTCTTCCAGACGACCAGTTTGGTAGCACAAATTGAATATTTAAAAGCATTGGCTATTGGTCGTGTAGGCCGTGTTTCTGATTTCACGGATGCCTTGGAGAAGATCGTGGAGAAATATCCTCAAGATAGTTTGGTGGTTCCTTTGGCCATTGCCAACTTAGATTTTGTCGAAAAAAATCCGGAACTATTTGTCCATCGTGTCAATGCCTTACAGGATATGGATAAGAGCAGGATTGCTTTTGTGGATGAACCGGATATGACACCTTGGCCCGCTTTGTATATAGAAGGCGATTACCGTACAGGAGTGGCTATTGTGCAAGAAAAGCCAAAACAAGTAGAAGAACCTGTTGTGGCTTTGGTGGAAGATAAAAAGGAGGAGGTACAAGAAAGTACCGAAGAAGAACGTCGGGAAATCGCATCATTGCTGGCAGCCGAACGGGCAACGAGACCAAAGGACGTGAAGTCTGGCACAGGTATGGGGATCAAAGATGTGTTGCATCCGCAAAAGAAGGATCAGGTTATCGTGTCCAATTTGGGTGAAACCGAAGAGGAGGAAGAAAAGTCTGTTGCGGTGTTGGAAGCAAGCAAATCATCTTCTGTTGGCGGTGTAAATACCGGTATCAACGCCAATGTACAATTGGATGCCAAGGCGGTTGACATTGGAAAGGTCTCCATCGACTATGGGCCAAATGACTATCGGGACAAGAAACTGTTTCCAGATACGGCAACATATTACTTTACCATCAACGTGACGGATCCGACACTCAATTTAGCTCCAAGTCGGTATGGAATAGGGCAGTTTAACCGTGCGAGATATGCGCGTACATCTATCAATCATCAGCTTAGTCTGGTCAATGCGGAGAATCAGTTGCTTTTAATTGGCCCGTTTGAAAATTATGAAGAAGTGAAAACTTACGAATCCAGAATATTACCTTTGCTTCCGGAGATTATGAAAGTGCCGCAAGAAGATTACAACACATTCATTATCACCAAAGAAACACTTGGCACGTTAACTGATGGGATACAGATTAAAAACTATCATCAGGTGTATACAGAGCAATAAAAATAGTATTAAAGCTACATGAAGAGAGAATCAAAACAAAATAGGTTGACGGAAGAAGATATCAAACGATATAACCGGACATTTTGGAAACTGTGTTTCGGTGTTGTCGTGTTGGCGGTATTGTTTATCGTAAGTGTGCGGGTCGGTGTGTTTGGAAAATTGCCTTCGTTCGAAGAGTTGGAAAATCCCAAGAGTAATTTAGCTTCGGAGATATTGTCCGATGATCTTAGGGTTTTGGGAACATATTACAAACATAATCGTTCTAACGTAAAGTACACTGAATTATCACCCCATTTGGTCAATGCTTTGATTTCTACAGAAGACAAACGTTTCCATGATCATTCCGGTATCGATTATTCCCGGACGATCACGACCGTTTTCTATACATTAATGGGCAATAAGCAGGGAGGTAGTACGATCACGCAACAATTGGCTTTGAATTTGTTTTCGGAGAAGCGAGAACGGAATACGTTTAAGCGTATCATGCAGAAATTCCAAGAATGGATTACCGCCGTACGCTTGGAAAGGAGCTATACGAAAGAAGAAATCATCACGATGTATTTTAACACAGTCGATTTTGGAGCATATAATACTTTTGGGATAAAATCGGCTGCGCGTACTTATTTTAATAAAACACCCGATCAATTGGCTCCAGAAGAGGCTGCTCTATTGGTTGGTATGCTGAAAGGTACATATATCTATTCTCCCATAAAGTTCCCTGAAAACGCTAAGGCTCGGCGAAATACGGTATTGAACAACATGGTTGACCAAAAGTTTCTGACCAAAGAAGAGGCAGAGAAGGCAAAAGATACCCCCATTAATTTGAAACTGCGTATTTCAAATTACGGAGAGGGACTCGCACCATATTTCAGAGCTGTATTGAAAGAAGAGATTAAGAAAGAATTTCAACGCTTATCCATCACGCGGGCAGACGGAACACCTTATGATCTAGATAGAGATGGTTTGAAAGTCTATACCCCGATTAATTATGACATGCAGCAGTATGCGGAAGCTGCGCAGAAAGAGTGGATGGAGAAACTGCAACGGGACTTTAACAGGCAATACCGAAGCGCTGATCCTTTTAAGGGTGATAACGCAAAATTGCTGATCAGTGGCATGCGCCGTTCTGATCGTTATCGCATGTTGAAGGAGGGCGGTATGTCTGAAGAGCAGATTAAAGAGGAGTTCAATAAAAAGGTCCCAATGACGCTGTTTACTTACGCTGGCAATGTAGATACTGTCATGACTCCAATGGATTCTATCCGCTATAATAAGCTGTTCTTGCGAAATGCATTGATGTCAATGGAACCTAAAACCGGACACATTAAAGCTTGGGTGGGTGGTATCAACTTTGAGCACTTTAAGTTCGACCACGTGAAGTTGGCCCAGCGACAAGTGGGATCTACCGCGAAGCCATTTGTCTATGCGTATGCTATTGATAACGGTTTTTCTCCTTGTAATGCCGTGCCCAACCACATGCAGACCTATGGCACTTGGACTCCAAGGGGAACAGTGCAAGGGGGCGATCCCATTACCTTGAAGAATGCACTCAAATATTCGCAAAACTTTGCTTCGGCTTATTTGATTAATGAAGTGGGCGCCGCCAATGTCGCTTCCATGACCAAGAAGATGGGGATAACATCGAATGTTCCAAACTATCCCTCCATTGCTTTGGGGGCCTATGAAGCCTCGGTGTATGATATGGTTGGTGCATACGCCGCCTTTGTCAATCATGGAACATGGATAGAACCAACAATGATTCTGCGTATCGAAGACAAAAACGGAACACCGATATACGAAAAAGCACCTAAAGTAGTGAAAGCGCTAAATAGTGAAACGGCTTACGCGATGGTGGATATGCTGAAAGGTGTGGTAGATGGGGGAACCGGATCGCGACTACGCCGTGCAGAATATGGAGGATTGACCAATCCTATTGGAGGTAAGACCGGTACAACTAATGATAACTCTGACGCTTGGTTCATTGGCATCACGCCAGATTTGGTAACAGGCGTATGGACAGGTGCCGAGGATAGGGGTATACGTTTTTATAGCATGGCGTCCGGACAGGGAGCTTCTGCGGCCCTTCCTATCTTTGGACTGTACATGAAAAAGGTGTACGCGGACAAAAATTTACATTATACCAAAGAGGATTTTCCTTTGCCACCAGGAGGCATTACCCGATTTGAAATGGATTGTAGCAAGTTTGTGCCTTTTTACGGCACACCAGAAGACGACGGAGCACTAAATGACGATCGTTTAGGATTTTAAGCGAGTATATGGCTTGGGGACTTGTACTGAATTAGAGGATTTTCTATGTCTGCGTTCGATTATAGGGAGGAGCTGAAGAAAATCCCGCATAAGCCGGGAGTATATCAGTATTTTGATAAAAACAACGAGCTCATTTATATTGGTAAGGCCAAAGACTTGCGTAATCGGGTCAGTTCCTATTTTGTCAATGACCATCAGCTGAACAGTAAGACAAGGGTATTGGTACGGAAAATCAACCGTATTGCTTTTACCATTGTTGATACCGAGATTGATGCTTGGCTGTTGGAAAACAATCTGATTAAAAAGCATAAACCTCGCTATAATGTGATGCTTAAAGATGACAAAACGTATCCTTGGATTGTCATCAAGAACGAACATTTTCCGCGAATATTCTGGACACGGAAGTATATCAAAGACGGCTCTCGCTATTTCGGACCATACGCCTCCGGAGGTATGATGCATATTATATTGGATATGATTCGTGAGTTATTCCCCTTACGGACGTGCAACCTCAATCTCTCCCCCGAAAACATTTCCAAAGGTAAATATAAGGTGTGTCTGGAATACCAAATCGGAAATTGCAAAGGTCCCTGTGAGGGATATCAATCCGAAGAAGACTACGAACAGAATTTATCTGATATCAAAAATATTCTTAATGGCAAGATTACTGTTGTAACCAACCGGTTGAAAGAACAGATTAATCAGGCGGTTAGCGATTTGAATTTTGAATGGGCACATATCTTGAAATCGAAATTGGAGAAGCTTTCCAATTATCAAAGCAAATCGACTGTTGTCAACTCGTCGATTACCAATGTTGATGTCTTTAGCATCGCCTCAGACGACAGTTATGCTTTTGTCAATTATCTTAAAGTGGCGCATGGAGTCGTTATCCAAACGCAGACTTTGGAAATGAAGAAGCGTTTAGACGAAAGTGAAGAAGAACTTTTGGCATTGGCAATACCAGAGATTCGCACGCGGTTTAAAAGTACGTCACGGGAAATTATTGTACCATTCGGTATCGATGTCGAAACGGATAGCCTACTCAAATTTACCATTCCCAAAGCAGGTGAAAAGAAAAAACTACTAGAACTTTCTTTGAAAAACGTAGCTTATTTTAAGAAAGAACGCATGTTGCAATATGAACGGTTGAACCCCGAAATCAAGATCGACCGTATTTTAAAGCAGATGCAAAAAGATTTACGCTTGAATGTATTGCCACGACATATCGAATGTTTCGATAATTCCAATATCCAAGGCAATTATCCCGTGTCGGCCATTGTGGTTTTTAAAGATGCTAAACCATCCAAAAAAGACTACCGGCATTTCAATGTCAAGACGGTCGTAGGGCCCAATGACTTTGCGACGATGGAAGAAGCCGTGTTCAGAAGATACAGACGATTATTGGATGAAGACCAGGAATTGCCACAATTGATTGTTATCGATGGCGGCAAAGGGCAATTGGGCGCGGCGCTAAAGAGCTTAAAATTGTTGGGGATAGCGAAAAAGGTGACGGTTATCGGCATTGCCAAGCGCTTAGAAGAGTTGTATTATCCTGACGATCCGTATCCGCTCTATTTGGACAAGAAGTCGGAAACGTTGAAAGTCATTCAGCATCTACGCGATGAGGCGCATCGTTTTGGAATCACTTTCCATCGCAACCAGCGCAGCAGGAAAACGTTTGTATCTGAACTGGAAAATATTCCGGGAATCGGTAAAACCTCCGTTGAAAAGCTGTTGAAAGTATTTAAATCAGCCAAAAAAGTCAAGGAAGCCTCGAATGAGGAATTAAAAGGAGTGCTTAACCAAAAACAGGTACAAGCGCTCCGCGAATATTTTTCCAATGAATAAGGAGCCTATTGTTTTTCGCCGGTATACATCATTTCGACGACAAGGACACCTATTTCATCATTGGTATACGAATAGGTTTAATCCTCGTACCCAAATCTTTTCAAGTAATTTTTCTTGTGTCGCCAATCCGGAAGCACTTTAACAAATAGTTCCAAGAAGACTTTTCTGCCGATAAATTCTTCCATATCTTGACGGGCATAGGTGCCGACCTTTTTAATCATAGAGCCAGCTTTACCTATAAGGATGTTTTTCTGTGAATCGCGTTCCACAATAATCTCGGCAGCAATACGGGTGATGTTGGCCTCTTCTTTATAGGACGTAACGACTACTTCAGTGCTGTAAGGGATCTCTTTATCATAGAGCTTAAAGATTTTTTCCCGGATCATTTCCGAAATGAAAAAGCGCATGTTCTTGTCGGTAAGTTCGTCTTTTTCGTAGTAGGGAGGGTGTACAGGCAGTTTTTCCTTAATGTAATCCATAATGGCCGGTACGCCATATTCATGTAGGGCAGAAATGGCAAAAATGGTATCCGGGTTGATTTTTTCTTTCCAAAAATTGATTTTGGCTTTGACTTCTTCTTCAGAGGACTTATCAATTTTGTTGATCAAAACTGCTACTGGAGAGGATGTTTTGCGAAGTTTTTCAATGACATCATTTTCATCATATTTTTCGTGTATATCGGTAACGAAAAGGATTACGTCGGCATCGATTAGCGAACCTTGAACGAAATTCATCATAGATTCTTGCAAGGAGTAGTTGGGTTTAATGACGCCAGGTGTGTCGGAAAAGATAATTTGATAATCTTCATCATTAACGATGCCGATAATCCGATGTCGGGTTGTCTGTGCTTTAGGGGTGATAATAGACATCTTTTCACCTACTAAGACATTCATCAAGGTTGATTTCCCGGCATTAGGTTTCCCGATAATGCTGACAAATCCTGCTTTATGTGTCGTGTCATTGTTCATGTTACAAAGAAACGAATAATATCTGTTCAGTCCAATCTTGATGATGAATGGGAAGTGCTTTTTCTTTAGTGCGTGATGAAAAAGCATGTTGAAGAAGGAAGATCAGGATACAGATCAACGTTTTTTGTAAAATATAGAACGATAAGAGGGATTGATCTACAAAAAAAGCAAAAGCTCCAAGTTTCCTTAGAGCTTTTGCTTTAGTAGCGGGGACACGACTCGAACGTGTGACCTTCGGGTTATGAGCCCGACGAGCTACCAACTGCTCCACCCCGCAATGTGTTTTTGTTTTTGGTGATACAAAAGTAGAAAAAAATATGTTTATATCAAAATTAAAATTCAATTTTTTCAGTTCTATACCCTCGATAAAGCTGTTTCCTGCACTATTCCGAAAGTGTGTTTGCCATCATGGAACTGCAACTCGTTCACAATGAGCGTCACAGGAAAACATCAAAAAATAAGAGGTCAATTTTGATTTTGTTAAAATAAATGTTAAACAATCGATTGCGTAAAAGATTTTCTATATTTGCACCGTCAAAATTTATTTATGAATTAACTATTCAAGTATGTGTGGAATTGTTGGCTACATTGGTAGCGACCAAGCTTATCCCATTTTAATTGATGGACTGAAGAAGTTAGAGTACCGTGGCTATGACAGTGCAGGAGTAGCATTGCACACTGGCTATGCACTGGAGGTTTATAAAAAAGAAGGCAAAGTTGCCGCATTAGAAGAGTTTGTCAACGGGAAGAATATTCGTTCAACAGTAGGCATTGGGCATACCCGATGGGCTACGCACGGTGAACCGTCGGACAGAAATGCGCATCCTCATTATTCCAATTCGGGAAACATTGCCATGATTCATAACGGTATCATTGAAAACTATGCCCAATTGAAGCAGGAGCTTGTACAAAAGGGCTATACATTTATCAGTGATACAGATTCTGAAGTATTGTTGAATTTTATTGAGGACATCAAAATAAACAACCATTGTTCTTTAGAAGAAGCCGTGCGTGTAGCCTTGAAAAGGGTTGTGGGGGCATATGTTATCCTTTTGTTGGATAAAGATTTACCGGACACCATCATTGCGGCACGTAAGGGCAGTCCATTGGTTATAGGCATTGGCGACCATGCACATTATTTAGGTTCGGATGCCTCGCCCATGTTGGCATATACAAAGGAGGTGGTGTATATTAACGATTATGAACTGGCTATCGTTAAGGCGGATGAACTGATACTCAAAAATTTGGGAAATGAACGGATTACACCTTTTGTGCAAAAATTGGATTTAGAATTGGCCGCCATTGAAAAGAATGGCTTCGACCATTTTATGCTGAAAGAAATCTTTGAGCAACCACAAACGATTTTTGATTCATTGCGCGGACGGTTGGATCCAAAGAATCAATCCATCACCCTCAGTGGTGTGGATAAGATTGCCAATAAATTATTGGAAGCAAACCGTATTATCATTGTGGCCTGCGGTACGAGCTGGCATGCAGGATTGTTGGCCGAATATGTTATTGAAGAATTGTGCCGTATCAATGTAGAGGTCGAATATGCTTCGGAGTTTCGGTACAGAAATCCCATCATCACAGATAAAGATGTCATTATAGCCATTTCGCAAAGTGGTGAAACAGCAGATACCTTAGTGGCTATTGAAAACGCGAAAAGACAAGGTGCTACTATCTTTGGTTTGGTCAATGTCGTTGGATCTTCTATTGCGCGCCTATCGGATGCAGGTGCGTATACCCACGCCGGCCCTGAAATTGGGGTGGCCAGTACCAAAGCATTTACGGCGCAATTGGCTGTCCTGTATTTGATAGCCTTGAAAGTGGCACAATTGAAACAAACCATCGATTCGGATACCTATAATATCCTGTTCAATGATCTGGCGAAAGTGCCTGAAGATGTGCAATGGATATTGGAAAACCAAAATGAAACGATTCGGGAAATAGCTCTTAAATATAGCGATGCGCGGGATTTTCTGTATTTAGGTCGGGGGTACAATTTCCCCATAGCATTGGAAGGTGCATTAAAATTAAAAGAAATATCATATATCCATGCAGAAGGCTATCCGGCCGCAGAAATGAAGCATGGCCCTATTGCATTGGTGGATGAAAATCTTCCGGTAGTTTTTGTGGCAACGAAAGACAGTTACCATGAAAAGATTGTTAGCAATATCCAAGAGATCAAAGCTCGCAAGGGCAAGGTCGTAGCCGTGGTGTCGGAAGGAGACAATGTGGTTGCCGGACTGGCGGACGACGTCATGGTCGTACCACAGGTGCATGAAATTATTGCCCCCATTTTATCCGTCATTCCCTTGCAGTTGCTGTCTTATTACATTGGCGTGTATCGAGATTTGGATGTGGACAAGCCAAGGAATTTAGCTAAATCTGTCACGGTTGAATAGCATCCTATGGCACGTATTGTAAAAGAACCGTTGCAGCGGCTTGGCTATGGATTTATTCCCGAAGAATATCTGATAGATGGTGATGAATACATTCAACGAAACAAGCAATTCCAAAGTGGCAAAACGTATCGGAATCTCCGTCCGGATGAAATTCGGATATTAATCCAAAATAATAATCAATCTGGCAATTGGGAAGATGTTTGGGTGACTGATAAATTTTTGCCTCATCTCATCCAACATTCTAAGTTTTATGGTTTTGTGCGGATAGGAGATATGGAGGAAGCCTATTTGGACTATAGAGATTTGCGATTGCCCTGTGGCATATACCATTCCTACATTGTGAGTTCTGATTTTGGTGATACGGTGGCTATCCATAATGTGCGGTACATGGCCCATTTTATTGTAGGAAACGATGTGATGTTGGCCAATATCAATGAAATGGAAACGAATAGTGCCGCCAAGTTTGGCAATGGTATCCTGAAAGTAGGCGAGGTAGAAGAGCGGCGTATTCGATTGGAACTGTGTAACGAAAACGGCGGTCGTTCTGTATTGCCTTTTGACGGGATGCAAGCGGCAGATGTATATCTTTGGTCGCGCAACAGGAATGACAGCGATTTGCAAGAACGCTTTAAAGTGATAACGGAAAACCCGCATTCAGACCAGCGTGGTTTTTACAGTACAATTGGCGACAGTTGCGTGATTAAAAACACGCACACCATCAAGGACGTGAAGATTGGTTCGCATGCCTATATAAAAGGGGTCAACAAACTGAAAAACTTGACCATCAACTCTGCCGAAGATTGCTTTACGCAGATAGGGGAGGGCTGTGAGCTGGTCAATGGTATCATTGGCTATGGCTGTCGGATTTTTTACGGGGTAAAGGCTGTTCGTTTTATCTTGTCCTCCTTTTCCCAATTGAAATATGGTGCGCGGCTGATCAATTCCTTTTTGGGTGATAATTCTACTATTTCCTGTTGCGAAGTGCTCAATTCCCTGATTTTTCCGGCACATGAGCAGCACCATAACAATTCTTTTTTATGTGCGGCATTGGTGAAGGGGCAGAGCAATATGGCAGCAGGTGCCACCGTCGGTTCAAACCATAACTCTAGAGCCGCCGATGGCGAGATTGTGGCCGGCAGGGGCTTTTGGCCGGGACTGTGTGTTAGTCTTAAACATAATTCGCGATTTGCTTCTTATAGCCTTATCGTAAAAGGTGATTTTTTGCATGAGCTAGACATCAAGTTTCCGTTCTGTTTGGTGAGCAACGAGGTAAACACCAATCGTTTGATTGTATTGCCAGCTTATTGGTTCATGTACAATATGTATGCGCTAATGCGGAATACATCGAAGTTTATGGCTCGCGACAAGCGGAAATTCAAGAATCAATATATTGAGTATGATATATTGGCGCCTGACACCGTCAACGAGATGTTTCAGGGATTGTTTGAAATTGAGATGGCTGTAGGTAAAGCTTTTGGAGAAGGGCTTACGGAAAACGAACAAAGAGTACTGGGTAAGACCTTGTTGCATGCTGACCAATCGTTGGCCAATAAGGATGTTTTGTTGGAAAATGTGGAATTTTCTAAGCGTAAAGTTGTACTGGTGAAACCTCGCGAATCATACCAGATTTATAGTCGAATGATACGTTATTATGCGGTGTTGCAACTTGTATCCCATTTTAATACGTATGCATATGATGATTTGATGTCTTTTTTAAAGGACCGACGCATTGAACGTTTTCTTTTTGAAAACATAGGCGGTCAATTGGTTCGGAAAGATAAAGTAGAAAGTTTATTAGACCATATAAAAGAGGGGCAAATACAATCTTGGGATGAAGTACATGAGGTGTACCATTCTTGGAGTCACTATTATGAAGATGAAAAGTTCATCCATGCCATGGCATCATTAGCAGAAATTACAGGAACGTCGCCCTCTTCTTGGGATAAGCTGTTCGTGAAAGAAATCCTTTTGGAAGCCAAGGCAACCCGAGAGTGGATTTTTTCGGAAATATACCAGTCAAGGGCCAAGGACTATCAAAATCCTTTTAAGCAAATGGTGTATGGTTCATATGAGGAAATGGAAGATGTGGTTGGTCGCTTGGAGGACAATGATTTTATACGCAGGGAGCGAGAGGCGCTTGCCGATTTTTCCAATAGCATCGATAAGATTATGAATCGGTTGTAGCATTTATATCTCTTGTTCTATATTCTCCTGAATCACCTTCATTTAACCGATAAAATACTCGTTCGACGGTAGCAATACATACTCCGCTAAAAAGCTTATTTTTGTAACCATGAACAGAGTAGTCCTACACAAAGGTAAGGATAAGGCAGCCTGGCAACTGCACCCTTGGGTTTTCTCCGGAGCAATAAAAGATATGGACGGAAGACCGGCGAATGGCTCGGTGGTCCAGGTTTTTAATGCCGACCGAGCGTTTATAGCCTATGGAGTTTACAATAATTCGTCGCGCGTAGCCGTTCGGTTGCTGGAATGGGATTCGACGCGATTTGTCAATGACGCCTGGTGGCGTGACCGCGTGCGGCGTGCCGTAGAAAGGCGATCACATCTACTCCATTCCCAAAACAACGCTGTACGCTTGGTGTTCGCCGAAGCTGATTTTCTCCCGGGACTCATCGTTGATAAGTATGGTGATTTCATATCCATGCAAGTGCATGCATCAGGAATAGAAGTCGTGAAACCGATTATCATCGATGAACTTGTGCAACTGCTGCAACCCAAAGGCATATATGAACGTAGCGATCTGAAATCGAGAGCGCATGAAGGATTAACAAATGCTAATGGATTGTTGTATGGTCAAATGCCACCGGACTTTGTAGATGTCATCGAAAATGGGATACACTATCAAATCAACATCGTGGAGGGACAAAAATCTGGTTTTTATTGCGATCAGCGAGAAAACCGATCTTTAACTGCGCAATATACCCGGGGAAAACGGGTGCTTGACTGTTTCTGTTATTCAGGTGGGTTTACCTTAAACGCTTTGCGTGAAGGCGCGTCTTCAGTTGTTTCCGTAGACAGTTCGGCATTGGCTCTGGACACCTTGCAACGAAATATCGGCTTAAATCACTTTGATGTCGCCAAATATGTCGCCGTACAATCTGATGTCAATAAATATCTGCGTCAATTGGGTGAACAGGCTGAGAAATTCGATGTTATTATATTGGATCCGCCGAAATATGCGCCATCACGGTCTGCATTGGAAAAGGCCTTGCGAGCATATAAGGATTTAAATCGACGAGGACTACTGTTATTGGAAAGTGGCGGTCTGTTGGCTACTTTTTCTTGTTCAGGGGCGATGGATATAGATACCTTTAAACAGGTAATTGCATGGGCAGCATTGGATGCCGGAAAAGAAATACAGTTCATCCGTCAGTTTTCCCAACCGGAGGATCATCCTATTCGGGCTTCTTTTCCTGAAGGTGAGTATTTAAAAGGTCTCTTGGTTAGAGTGGTATAGTAAAA
>JBEBRE010000040.1:0-22245 GCA_040394995.1 Sphingobacterium wenxiniae | reverse complement strand
ATGTAGGAGTATGCCCTCATAATCGGTGTTCTCATCAAAATAATGCACCTGATTCGGAGAGACAAAAAAAATCGCATTATCAAAAACATCGTATTCCTTAAAATCGACAGTATGTTTTCCTATTCCCTTTTTAAACCAAACAACTTGATAGAAGCTGTGAATATGTGGCTTGACTACCTGACATTGATTTTCTTTTATATGTGCATTAAGATCATATAGGGCAAATTGCGGTTTATCAGGTTGGTGCCTGTTCAGATGATATTCATTAATGATATTCTTTTTTCCGTTAGCCATACACATTCATTATCAGAAACTTTACTGAATGACGAAAGCGTTTGAATATATAGCTGCCTTTTTCGCGAAGAAAATCGCCCTTCATTCCATGAAGGAGCCATACCCAAAAGATATTTACTCACCGTATCGCTTGCATGAATCAATTGCCTTAGTAAGGTGATGGATTGTTGTTTAGAACGGCAATATATTCTTATAAATTCGGGGCGAAATACCTTGCAGTTTTTTCGCAAATTCGCAATGGTGCGATGAAAATAGGAATTGTCAATCCCGTTGACGTTTACTTGACTTGGATGTAAATCGTTTTCCAAGCTGAATATCCAACTAATCGATTTATCTTTCATACTTTCATTTTGTGATAGCTGATTATCTCATGATAGACCCTCAATTTTATATGTTGATTAAACTATATTAGATAGACCATTAATCAAAGTTCGAGCATCGCTATAGTTAACCTTTGGAAATATGCCAACTCCTTACTTTTTCGTATTGGTGGAATAGTTTGGAAAACACACCATTGCCACTTTTTAACGCTTCGGGGTCACCAAACTCAACAACTTTTCCTTCATGTAAGGAGACTACCTGCGTGGCGGCAGCAAGAGTTGTAGGTCGATGTGCGATAATAATTACCGTACGGTTAACGTCACTTGCCAAATTTGCTATCGCACGGCTGATGGCCCGTTCATTTTCAGGATCCAGCGCAGAACTTGCCTCGTCAATCAGTACAATAGGTGCGTTTTTAAGAAATGCTCTTGCAATTGAAACCCGCTGACGTTCTCCACCTGACAATGACGTACCCGCTTCTCCAACTTTCGTTTCCCAACCATTAGGTAATCGCGCGATCATTTCGTCTAAGCATGCAAGTTCTGCTGCCTTTGATAATTCCGTCGTAGATGCATCCGGTTTCGCGAGTCTTAGATTATCCTCAATTGACGTATCAAACAGATATACATCTTGGAATATAACAGCTACATGCTGCATCAAACTATCGTAATCGTAAGACATTAGTTCCTTGCCTCCAATGCGGACGGTTCCGCTGTCAACATCAAAAAATCTGGCAATAGCTCTTATTACAGTTGTCTTTCCTGATCCAGATGCTCCGACCAAAGCCGTGGTACTACCGGGTGGACAATGGAAAGAAACATCGTCTAACGCGAGATTGTTCCCGTAGGAATAACATACGTTTTCGAGCGTTATACCCGCATGTTCAATTGTTTTTATGCCATTATCGCATTTGGGCAAACTTGGCGTATCAAGGATGTCCTGAACCCTTGTTACCGCATTATTCATGGCACGCAAAGCACCTATCAACTCAATCAGGGAACCGAGCGGTTCAAGAAAGCGTACGGCAATTACAAACAGCGCGATGGTATCGGGCACAGAGAGTGTATTATTGACCAATAACTGTATGCCTAACACAATCAATGCAATGAAGCCGCCCATGACTACACCCGTAAAAGTAAGATCGGGCCACAGGGACTTTTGCAATCCCCTGCGATAGGTAATGCGATGTTCCTCCAATGCTCCTTGCATACGTGATGTTCCTGAAATACCCAATCCAGCAGCACGGAGCACGGTTTGTGCCTGACCAAGTTCGATGGCGCGTCCGGCAATTTCTGTAGCAGCTTCTTCGAGTTCTTCATCGGCTATAGCTGCAACGTTACCTGCATGTCTTAAAGCAACAAGTGCTATCACCATGATAGTCAATAATAAGAGTGCTATTCGCCAATCAACGAAAAATGTGACCAAAATAAGCGTAGCCGGTACCAGAGTGGCGGTAATTGCTGGAGCACCGATGGTTACGGCGAGATTTGGTGCGTTGCCTACATCAGCAGTAATTGACCGTGCCATACGGGCTTTCTGTTCTGTTGTGAACCATCCCAATGGCAAGACGGTAATATGCTTCATCACATGGTGTCTAAGTTTTGCGGTAAGTTCCATACTCGCAGTAAATCCTACAGGAGTTGCGATAATCGTCAATACAGCATAGACAACCAGTAGTATTCCACCCGCTATAAGCCACGGTTCAGCTTCTACGAAATTTGGTTTTGGTTGCAATAGCGCTCGTAAAACAGGTATTAGCATCCCTAGAAGCACACCTTGTAGGATCGCATTGGTTGCATGCAGTGCGCCAAGCCGAACCAACAATCCCGGCTCTGGCCATAAACTATATAATTTCTTTATCATATCGATTTTGATTTTTTTGTTGTGAATTCCACATACGGCTATAAAGACCATTAGCGATGATCAATTCTTTGTGCTTTCCGGTTTCAACGATTTGGCCATCGTCAATGACGATGATTTGATCGGCTTCCTGAATGGTGTGCAGCCGATGAGCAATGACAATCATTGTTTTTCCCGAGGCAAGCTTTGACAATGCTTGCTGCACAGCTAACTCGCTATCGGGATCTAGAGATGCGGTAGCCTCATCGAGAATGACAATAGGGGCGCCCGACAAAATTGCTCTGGCGATAGTGAGTCGCTGGCGTTCCCCTCCCGACAACCCGCTAGAACCGGAACCTAAGACAGTATCATACCCATTTGGCAATTGTTCGATAACGTGATGGATTTGAGCCGCTTGTGCGGCGTCTTTAATTTCGGCAAGTGTTGCTCCGGATTTACCGATGCGAATATTTTCGGCAACGGTGTCTCGGAGCAGTACGACATCCTGAAAAACCAAGGACATCGATGATAGCAAGCGGTTTGATGGTATTGATCGTATGTCTGCACCACCTATAGATATGGATCCAGCTGTCACGTCGTAGAAGCGAGGTAACAAATTGGCTAATGTTGATTTTCCTGCCCCGGATGGCCCCACTAGTGCTGTGACAGTTCCAGGCTCACAGGTCAAATTGATGTTTTTCAAAACCATATTTTGTCCGTCATAGGCGAAAGACACATCATTAAACGATATCTGATACCCGTTCATTGTTTGGAACTGCAACGGTTCGGGCAACGGTTTTCGATTCAATAGATTTTCTACATTTCCGGCGGACAGCCGCCCCTTACGTAGACCCTGCGACCCATGTATTGCCGGTACAATTGACGTCGGCATTCCAATTCCGACAACCAGAAATGGAATCAGGTCACCCATGCTGAGCGAGCCGGAACGAACAAAAAGCAACCCCGACACCATCACTACTCCGAATATCGTCATCTCGGACGCCAGTAGTCTAGCTATTGCGGAGCTATATTTGGTTTCAGACACCCATGCAGCCATTGCTTTCGTATGTTCATCCACCGCTTTCGCAAATCGTCGCATCATTCGACCGCCTGTGCCGAATGTTTTCACAACGCTTATACCATCCGCATATTCCACACTAGCCGAGCTTATCCGCGCTTCTGCGGCAAGCAGCTTGCTCATGTGCAACGTCATGGAACGCATGGCGATCCGGTAGAAAACAAACATTAACACAAGTACAGAAATTGTTATCAGACCCAGTCGCCAATCAACCACTAACAAGTAGGCGCTTCCTATTAGTATAGCAACCGCTGCGCCAACGGTTTCACGCAAGGAATGGGCAATTAGTTGATGCATTTCTTCAAGATCATTTGTCATAACTTTCTTTACAGCTGAGGAGCCTTTATACCGGAACCACCCCAACGGGAGTATTCCTAAATGTCTAACGATACGTAGACGTATGTCGTGTAGAATTTCGGCATCCGCATAATGGCCAATACGTGATGAAAAGAACGTAAGCAATAGACGTAGGGACGCGCCAGTTAACCCGATGGTAACCCAGAACCAAAGTGTGTCGGATTCATACGAGCCATCCGATAAACTTAAAGTGAGTCGGCCAATCTCCGCAATGGCTATATACGGAGCTAAACCAACTGCCGCTGCAATAGCGGACAACGATGTCGCTAATATTAACTTTTTACGAACTGGTTTCAATAGACGAGCTAAAGCGCCGGCACTCATGAGAAAGGGGTGATCATCTGTAGAGAGATCATCTGTAGAGACTGTTTGTGATCCATATCGTTTCCTTGGACTTTCATTTGGATCTGCCGTATCAATCAGGTTATCTGTCATTATTATTTTATATTAATTCTAAATAGCGTATTTTTGGATATCATTAATGATACAAAATTCTGTATTTTAGGTACTGGTAGTCAACGTGCTGAGAAATACGATCAACGGGAAAGGAAATAATATGGGATATCATCTAGCGTTAGATAATGAACGGTTCAGCTTGTCCAACCGATACTTTACGGAAAGCTTATCAAGGACTAATTACTCGATCGGACACAATCATGTATCCATGGATTTGGTGGATGTTGCAAACCAAAATTTTCATATGACCTGGGGTACCTTCAGAGCGGCGACTGAATCGACGCTGACAGAACATTTCGATGCGCCGTCCATTGTATCTCATTTCCAATTATCTGATTCGACCAACGTAAAGGAATTTCATGTTTATCACCAACATCCAAGCATTTATACCCATGATATACCAAAAACAAAAAATGGTCAAAAGGACCAATTTTTTGAAGTTGCTATAGAATTATCTTTTTTTGAGAAAATGTATACTCCAGATAGTTGTTTCCTCGAAAAAATACAGCAACAACTCCTGCATCCCACTTATTCAGAAGAATTTTTTCGAGCGACAATCACACCTAAGATGAAAACAGTGATTATCGAAATGGGTACGCATAGTTATAAAGGTCATTTAATGTCCGTTTATCTGGAGGCGAAAGCCATGGAACTTTTCCTTATGCAAATTCAAGAGTTGGATAGGCAAACTTCTCCGAAAAAGTGTAAGTTATCTTCATATGATATAGCGTGCCTTCATGATGCTAAAAACTTTATTGAGCAACATTTCAACCAATACATTTCAATTGTGGGGCTGGCTCAGCAAGTGGGAATCAATCAAACCAAGCTTAAAGCCGGTTTCAAAGAGCTTTTCGGTAACACCGTTTTTGGTTTCATCCGCGACCTCCAAATGGAAAAAGCAAGGTATCTACTTCTTGACGAGAAAAGGTACGTGAGTGAAGTGGCAGACATAATAGGGTATAAACATGCACATCATTTTGCAGCTGCCTTCAAGCGTAAATACGGTGTTTTGCCTAGCGAATTAAAAGGTTAGGTTTTTCCACTTATTTCGTATTAATGTATTAATCGATGATCTGTAGTTCGCCAAGAAGTGCCTTTGAGACTGATAACCTGCATGCTCCGAAATCATTTCGATTATTCCTACGGTTTTGCAAGAATCGGGACACAAAAATATATGAACTCTCTCCTTTTTCAATAAACCCAACCCACCAGCCGGTATTGATATCATTGTCGCGCGTCCACCCCGTCTTGGAATATAATTGATAGGATTCGTTGATTTCAGTAGTCATCATCTTTTTAACGATATCCATACTCCGTTTCGAAAAAGGTAGGTTGCCCTGTTGCAATTGCTTGAGAAATATCAGCTGTGCAAACGGTGTCACCTCAAATTTCCCAAAGTTCCAGAAATCCAAAGGTTCAGCAATTAATGTCGGGTCTCCGAACCCGCATAGAGCCAGATATTTTTCATAATTTGACCTGCCAATTTTCCGTGCAAGTTCTAAGAAGACCCACACTGCTGAACTTCTGAAAGCTTCGTCAATTGTCATGTCATGATAAATATCTGGGCGGTATCCATATTTTACAGTGTCGGTAACGCCGGACCACTTAACAGTGTAATATTCGTCAGGGATAACTCCGATCTCCAGCGCAATTAAACTGCTTATTATTTTAAATGTAGAGGCTGGAAGCGATGGATCGTATATCGATACAGTGTCAGAGGCAAAAAGTTTATCTTTCGTGGTGTCATACACGAGCACTGTACCCTTCACTCCGCAATCATCAAAGTAATGCTGCGCATTCGGTATACTGCATAATTCCGACAAATCACGATGATCGACCTGTGCAAATGATTTCGAAAACAAACATGCCACGACGACTACTAACCCTAATCTCATACACATACCAATTCCACTATTTTAATCGCACTAGTTTACCTTTCCGTTTGACAACATTTTTATAGTCCCACTGAATTTCCCTAGCTTTCGAGAGCCATCGAGTTAATTCCTCCAAATTGAGCATATCGATAGAATTAACATATATATGGGCATCCTTAAATTTTCCTGTTCCTGATACAAGTCGCTCTTCCTCAAAGCTCTCGCCACTCCAAAACATCAACCTGATGCCACCTTTTAATTTATTATAACCAGCAACGGGATTGTCATCAAGAAACCATACCGGATGCCGATGCCAGATTTTGCTTGTGGCTTCCGGTAAAGCACGATCGATTTCTTCAGCGAGAAAAGTGCAAATCCGCGCTTCCTCAGTAGGCAACCGTTCGTTATATAATTTGATATCTTTAGTCATATGTGCACCTAATTAGTTTGGTTTAAATTTATGCTTCTTCGGTAAATTTCCAAAAAACTTAATGCAATATTATCTACCAAAACGTGATGTCCTTTCCATGCGCCATAGTTAAATGAAAATGATTATTCCATCTTCCATGTAGTTCTGGGTGTTGTAAGGTATGGGCGTCAACTGAGATAAAACGATAAATATGGCAAGCTTTCTTTCGATAATCGAGTTTATCGAACCCAGCGTGAAATAATTCTACACACGCATGTACGCCCCTAGTAGTTGGAGCACCGCATAGCTGGCATATTCCACTATCTATTAACGATACTCCATTCTTATTTGCTATATCAATGTAACTCTGCATTATTACGGAGGATTAATATTTATGACCTAATACCTTTCCTTCTCTATCCAATAGTTCGAATTTAGGTTCATCGTTCTCATCGATGTATACTCTAATTCTTGCGTTACCAGATTGATCCTTAATAAATAAGCCGACTTGGTTTTGAAAGTTTTTCCCAACAAACATTCTGTCTTCCATCCACAAGCTGTCGGATTTCATTTCAGCAATCCGCTGTTCCCTCAGTTCCTTGTCCTCTATGGTATTAAGTTCCAAGTAGCGCTCATAACGTTCATCAAAACCGTCCTCTTTTTTATAATCCCAAATCTGCAGTCCATATTTTCGCTTATCATCAAAAGTGTTCTCTTGATACTGTAATTGCATGATTTGGTCGTCGCGATATTGATCAATCGAAAGCACCATTCCTGCCTGCTCATCGTTACCATTATATAACAGCCCGCCACATTCATCTCCAACTGAATTAAAAAAAATAATTCCAGCTGGTCGTTCTCGCTGGGGCATTTCCTTACCGTTGAGAATGCCTGAGTGCTGCCGAGTTTCATTACTGATGACCATTCGAAGGGCTTCTCCGGATTCATCCACAATATTTAACCGCTTAACGGTAATCTCATCGATATGATAATCCTTCTCTTTTTCTTTAAATGCTACAAATACATAACAGAAGACGATGGACGTAAATAAAATGTTGAAGAGGGTTAAAAAAATATGTTTTTTCATAAATGTTGAGTATGTTATGTCATAGATTTAGTTATCAACCTCGTAATATGGATCTACTGGCCCTGAACGGTATTGCTTTGCTATAGTTAGATGCAATCAAAGGCGCTGTTGTACCTCTTTAAACGAGGGAATTCTTTCACCCAAAATAATCGGGTTGATTCTTATCCGGATTTCATCTACCAATCCAAGGTTAACCAGCGAAGTGGTCAATCCGGATCCTCCGAATAGCCAAATGTTTTTCCTCTTTGTAGATTTTAATTCAAGTACCCGCTTCTTTATGTCTTTACTAATTTTCATAAATCTAAAATACCATTCCATCGGTAAAAATAATCCATCCATAAAATTTCTGATAACGTTTGAAGATTTGTTTATAACGCTACAGGATTTAATAGAGCTTAATCCCCTGGCAAAACTCGTAGCTATAGCATCAAATCCAAGCGCATTTTTTCCATTTCGTTTAACTCGTATATATCACTTGTTTTGTAGCGACTTGTAGTCTCTCCGATATGGACTTGATACGACAGAGTACGTTATCAACGTAGTGTTGCTGTGCCTCCAAATTATATTTTTCATTGAGGCGTGTGGTTAAATCACCTACCATAAGTTCCAGTAGAATCCCCCCCTTGTTCTCTTTCACACTAAAAATATAATCTATATCATGTTCTATATCCCAATGCACGATCGTCTTCATTGCATTAGATACATGAAGTTCCTTAAAAGAATCGAATCCTTTTTCCCACTCTTCAATGTATTTGTACTCCACCAATACGTCTTGAATTATAATCAAATCTGCTTCGATTGAAATCGAGCCCCTAACGAAATTTGTCATTAATATTACCTTTTGTTTTTTGATGACTTGCAAGTTCAGCCAAGCCAAGTCAATTTAAATTTTAACAGCAAAACTAAAGGCATAAGATTTGTAAAACGCTCTTCGTTATAAAGTTGAACCAAATCAAAAACCGAAATAAAAACCTATTAACCAGCAACTTATGGGTATACGTTTGTAAAGTCGCACAAATAGTTATCGTTCCATTTAGACGGCTACCCGAATTGTAATCAATGTTTTCATGTGGCGACTGATTTTACATTGTTAATCAACACACTTAATTTGGGGGGTAAACAATGAGGTTCAGCGCAACTATATATGTAGAATAATTACGACTAAACACTGCTTTTTCTATACTCTGTTGGTGTATAGTTTGTCATTTTTTTGAAAGTGTTATTAAAGGAGGTTTTCGAATTAAATCCAGATTCATAAGCTATAACGAGGACATTTAAATGGTCATAATCTGAATTTTTTAATAGTTCCTTGGCTTTGCGAACCCGATATCGATTAATAAAATTGAAGAAATTCTCTCCCATTGCGTTGTTTATTAAATAAGATAATTGGTGGGTAGTTAAATTCATTTGTTCAGCGAGCTTAACAAGATTGAGCTCACTATTGAGATAAGGCTTTTCGAGTTCCATAAGTCGGAGCAATTTTTCCTTTAGTTGATGCAAGTCAGCATCCTCTATGACCTTGACCTTAGGAACGTCTGTTTGTTGCTCAATTAGCGTATTATTGCTGACGATGTCGGAGAGCTCTATTCCCTGAGGGTAGATCTCCTTTTGTCGAAGCGAATAAAATGCAACTAGATAAACTACCGCAACGAAGAATAGATTGATGTAGATACTGAGCGACTCTGCTTTCGTCAAAAAATTGTACGCCGTGACGATAGTTGCTGATCCGATAAAGCTATAAGTAATATATTTAATCCAACGCAGGTCTATTTTTTCGGTATAGGAATGAAAGGACTTAATTGCACGCTGGTGTTTTAAAATTTTCACATGTGCCCATATTATGTAAAATACGGAGTGCCCTAGGAAAAATACGATAGAGCCAACTTCAAATAACTCGTTTTTAACGCTTGGCCTAAATAATAGATATAATAAAAATACCGCGGGCGCAATGGCTATCCCTCCATGCTTCCAAGTTAACCTTGTGTCTGGTTCGGTATAAAATTTGACACTTAAAAAGAAGGTTATTGGTACTAAAAATTGAAACGTCCTTAATATGATAAATACGGCACTTGTTGTATTGAGGTGTTCAGAAAATAAAAGCTCATCAAGCCAGAAAGTCGACCATTGAAATGTAAAAATGCCAAATAATAGATTGGCTCTCCGATTAACGGACGTCACGTTACTGAGATGTAGAAACGATAACAATAGCAATCCTCCTGCTATCAACATAGTGGCAATAAGATCTAGATTCATATGTCCAAAATTACGCTTAAAATATAAATAAGGAAAATCACTAAACAACATCTTCCCACTCGTTCGGTTTTATACTCTTGTATGTTGACATAAAAACTAGCTGTACCAAGTATCATACTACCCAAATATTGGACAACTGCATAAATGTTTAAATTAGCAGTTGAAAATGAAAAAAGAACGCAGGAAATTCAGTGCAAGCTTTAAGGCGAAGGTAGCCATAGAAGCTATCAAGGAACAGCAGACCATTCAGGAACTAGCGGTTAAATACGAGTTGCACCCAACACAGATCAACACCTGGAAACGGGAGTTTCTGGATAATGCGGAATCGGTTTTTACCACAGATAAAAGCCCGATAAAGGATGACTCCAAAGAGAAAGAGCTTTATTCCAAGATTGGGGAACTACAGATACAGGTTGATTTCTTAAAAAAAGTATTGGGCAAATGAGTCTTGACGAGAAACGCGGGCTTGTTTGCCCTTCCTATAAGAAAATGAGCGTTTACGGGCAGTGCAAAGTTATTGAGTTGCCCCGTAGCAGTTATTATTTTAAGCCCAAGGGAGAATCTCTGTTCAACCTGCAGGTTATGAATGCCATAGACCGCAAGTTTCTGGACTGTCCCTTCTACGGCGTAGAGCGCATGACGGACTATTTGAGGCAGGATCTGGGTTATTTCGTTGGGCATAAGCGTATTCGTAGGCTATATAAGCTCATGAACCTAAAAACCATACATCCTAAAAAGAATCTGAGCAAAGCAAATAAGGCAGACTATAAATTTCCATACCTGCTCAGGAATCTTAAGATCGAACGTGCAAACCAGGTATGGCAGGCAGATATCACCTACATCCCCATGTTCAAGGGCTTCATGTATATGTTTGCTATCATCGATGTATACAGCCGAAAGATAATGGGGTGGGACGTATCCAATACAATGAATGCTGAATGGTGCAGGGATGTACTGGTAGATACGATCCAAAGGCATGGTAAACCCGAGATATTCAATACCGATCAGGGTTCTCAGTTTACATCTGAGGTTTTTGTGAAAGCCTTGCAGAAAAATGAGGTAAAAATATCAATGGATGGCAAAGGTAGGGCGCTGGACAACATCTACATTGAAAGGTTCTGGGGATCGCTCAAAAGAGAGAAGATATACCTCAATCCACCCAATGGGGGTGTTGATCTGTACAAGCAGATCAAAGAGTATGTATCATTTTACAACTCCGAAAGAAGGCACAAGTCATTAGGTAGAATAACACCCGATGAAAAATTCTATCAGGAAATTAAAAATGTATCGTAATTATATCTTAGTTTAGTAAAAAGTTGTCCAGCAAATAGGGAGTATCATACTGTTGCATTTCCTTATTGCCATCAAATGCTTGGAAGTTTTCCTGCATCATACTGATGAAAACGTCCCGAAGTTCATTGTGGCAAGATTGTCCGAGATGATTGTAGCGTTCTAAGAACGGCGGCCAGTAATCTTTTTCCTCGATAAAAGTTTTAAGCAGGTTGTTAAGACCACCAAAATAGTACCGTATCAGGTTTTTATCCTTGCCGATCCAGCGAGCAATATTGTTGGTGCGCAGTCCTGCAAAGCCCTGTTCCAACAGGATGGCCTCCACAGCCTCCACTAGCTGGCGCTTGGTCGCTTCGCTGTCCCTCACTTTATATCGTTTTCTCTTGGTCAATATTGTTCGTCTTTAAGCCTGTTTTCTTTATTACCCATTCCCAGGCATTCAACACTTTGTTCAGATGGTCGTGGGTATGGGTGGCCATTACACTCATACGTACACGGGCATCTTTTTTTGATACGGCAGGGTAGTTGATCTGGTTCGCATAAATCCCCGCTTCCAGCAATAGTCCACATATTTTGGCGTTCAAATTAATGTCACCTATTTTTACGGGGATTATCGCCGATTGGGTAATTCCTGTATCCAATCCTAAATCTCGCAATCCAGTTTTGAGGTAATCGATATTGTCCCACAACCGTTGCATCCATATCGGTTCGGTATCTACCAATTTAATCGCTTGTGTAATACTGGCCGAAGCTGGCGATAATGTAGCGGAAAAGATATGCTGTCTCGCCTGAAATTTCAGAAATCCGACCAGCTCGGGCGATGCGATGACATAACCGCCAATATGTGCAAAGGTTTTACTGAACGTCCCTGTGATGATGTCCACGTCTTTGAAAAGGTTGTATAGTTCGATTGCTCCACGGCCTGTGTTCCCAATAACTCCCGTACCGTGCGCATCATCGACCATTAGGTAAGCCCCGTAAGCTCGACATAGTTCCGATATCTTGTCCAACGGAGCAATATCTCCATCTTGTGAATACACACCGTCGATGATGACCATTCGTGTGCGGTATTTATCTTTTGACATTTGCAGTATACGTTCCAAAGCCCCCATATTATTATGGGGAAAAGATTTGACGTTGGTCGTCAAACAACCCTCATATACGCTGGCATGTACCGACATATCAAGAATCGCCAAATCCTCTTTTTTTAGCAACGCTTGCAATGTGGCACTGTTAGCGGTATATCCTGTAGAATACACAATGGCGCTTTCCCGTTTAAAAAAAGCATCTATACTTTCTTCGATTTCTCTATGGAACAGATAATGTCCTCCGATAGCCGGTGATGCCCCTGCACCCGAACCGTATTTTTCTATTCCAGCAATCGCGGCTTTCTTGACCAGATGATGTTGGGTAAATCCCAAATAATCATTGGACACCAAACTCACAAAAGTTCTATGTGGATTGCCGGATAAATTGAGTTCTATCTCCGGCCCACAACCGGATTGGTTTTCCTGTCGGTAATTGAACTGGCCGATCCTGCTGCGGTCCTCCACATAGTTGTTCCACTGCTTTGCCCAACCATAGGGATCCATGCCGGGAATGTTTTCAAAATCTTTAAAACTTGCGTTGTTGAAATCAATCGTTTTCATTGGCTTTATATTTTATTGTTAATGATTTATAAAGCCAAGTTCGGCATGGATTTTACCCTGGGTGGGGAATTAAGGATCACTTTTTGAAAATAGTTTATTTTGGTTACATTTTGGTTTACAAAACGTTCCTTGCTTTATGATTACAAGGCAAGGGACGTTTTTAGACCATAGTAAAAATTAGTGATAAAAAGCTTTGGTTGTGTCAAATTTGCGATAATACAAAAAAATCAATTCTCCTGACTGCTTCAACAAGGGACAGCCCATAAGATTCTAACACTTCTTCAAGCTTACATCTGTCCTTCCTCAAAACTGAAATGCTTATAGAAGACATAATTCTCCCAGAATATCCAGACTCATCGATAAAAGGTATAACAGAATCAGTAATGTCGTTAGCATAATTAAGTTTTTTTACAAAGGATTCCATACTTATTCCGTCCGCCGAATCTGATCTTGATGAAACCTTTTTTTGTTTAGTGATTACTAAGCAAGGTATTTCCCGTTTTTCCCATCTACCATGTAAATCAAATTGTTTGTTGAAATCATCCACGATAATGGCCTGGATTTTTTTTTCATCGACCATGGGCGGTAAAAACAGTTGGTAGCAGTAAAGATTTTTTGGATCATAATTTGAGGCTACTGCAAAATATGCATCGTCCATCTCTACTAACAATTGACTGGAGCTTATTTTTAAAGCTGTTTTGTAAAGGTCTATAATCGGCCTATTAAACTGGTAATACACAGAACCATCTTCACGTGTTCGATATCCAGAACCTCCTGTGCCTTCGATATAACCGGTCAATGTTGAGCGAAAATAAATAGCTGCACCCTGGTTCGTTGCATACCTATTTATAGGTTGGAAAGGGTCTCTTGGTAGATCTTTCTTTTCTTTCATAATCTCTGAACTATGATTTATAGTCCGAAGAATATTTTCTTCCGTCACTTCGGCGCTACTAGTAATAGCTTGGATTTTACCATCTTTAATCCAAATACAATGAGGAATAAAGCGATGCGGAAAGTACTTATTCAATAATTCCCCGTTAACAATTGAAGTTAATCGCCAATCGTGCCTTTGTATAACGGGACTTGCAGTAAGGCTATTTTCTTGAGTGGCGAGTAAAATGGCAACGTTCTCTCCATATTTCAGTTGGATTGAATCTAATTTGGGAAAAGTGGCCAAACACGTGCTGCACCAAGTGGCCCAAAAGTCAATTATAAGAAGTTTGTCTTTGTATTCGTCCAGTTTGATATAATCTTTGCCCGTGTGACTAATTACTTCAAATTTTTTCTCTGTTAGATCATTTGGTAACCTATCTCCAATATTGAGGGCATTTGGTGTAGTTATCTGTGAGTGTCCCTTTAATATGCATAGTAAACCTAGTAACATTAATAGTATTCTTAAATCTATAATGTGTACAATAGACAAATTAAATTTTTTCATTTTATCTTTCATTTTGTGGCATTTCAGGGTGAAATGCAATTACTTCATTTGGAATTGGATAAACATAGCGCAGATCGTTTGGAATTAGCTGATATATCTGATTTCCTATCCGCCTTTCTAAGATAATTTGAAATCCTTCTAGATTTAAACGTCTTAAATCCGACCAACGCAAGCCGCGGAACAGCAATTCTTTTTTACGTTCTTCCAACACATGGTCTAACGCCTCCTCTGGACTGTTTGCCGTATAAGGCTGAAAGACAACGCTTTTTTTCCATCGAGAAACCATCAATCGGTTCAGATCAGTTAAGGCCTGTTCAGTTTTGCCCAATCTCGCCGCTGCTTCCGCTCGGACAAGATAAATCTCGTCGCTTGCCAAGCCTGCAAAATTATACTCTCTACCATCATAACTACCTTTAAAGCTCACACCATTCTCTTCCTGATTAAAAAAAACTTTTTTTCGTAAATCAAATTCATCGTAGGATGAATATAAAACACTATCTACACGTGCGAAGGTTGGGCGAAAAGGGTAGGACATCAATGGACGGCTGATCATGTTACACGAAAATATCACTTCACTGTGTTCCTGACTACCACCTACGAATGGATAAGGAAGTTCGGCATTGACTTCATTATAGTCAAGCAAGTTACCTGTAAGCTGCAAACAACTATCCGCATAGGTATAGGCAGATTCATACTCCTGCATAATCAAATACGTTCTGGCAAGTAGAGCAAAAGCTGCCGGTTTAGACGGTCGTGTCTTCACTTGGACATCAGCGGTTAACAAGTCTTTCGCCGTTGATAAATCACTAAGGATAAGATTGTATGTCTCTTGCAATGTAGCTCTATTAATCGGCTCGTTTAGATCTGCCTCTAGCCGCAATGGAAGTCCCCATTTACCTGTTACATTTTCCTTGTGATAAGGAGGGGCAAAGATCTGTGCCAACTGAAAATAGGCATGCGCTCGATGAAATAGCGCCTGTCCCTTCACCGTATTGTATTGCCGACTGTTTACCGAAGTAAATGATATATTGTCCAACCCCTTCAGTACGACATTGGCAGAGAAAACGACCAGATACGGATAATCCCAATCGTACACTACATCGCCAACATAAGGCTTCGCTGCCCATAAATAATAATTTTGGATTTGTGGCTGCAGCATGCCATTAAAATCCGCATCTGTAACATAATAGCTATCCGAAGCAGCCTCACCTATGCCCGGCACCGGACCACGCGCGGTGCTACCCACGCCATTCATTTCAATATCTCGATCCAGTATCGCCTGAAAATCGTCCAAGCTTGTTGGTACAATTTGTGAGCGATTAGGGTTCTCACTTAAAAATTCAGATTTACTGCATCCTATTAAAAGCAAAACGCAGCCGATTAAATATAGATTATTCATCATTTTATAAGGTTAAATTCATACCCAGTGCAAAGCTAGCTGCCGTTCTGGGCACATTATTAAAATACGGATCGATGTCACGGCTGTTGGCTGTCCACAAGACCGGTAAATTAGCAGCATATACGAAAACACGCATGGATTGAAAAGGCAATCTCGTAGATCGTTGTAACGTATAGCTAATATTGACATCTTCCAGTCGGATATGATCTCCCTTTAGTATATGCACCGAAGCATAGCGGTAAACATTATCGCGATTTACATTGGCGGGGTAAATCATAGTAGGTACGTGTGTGTGCTGCTCGTCACCCGGTTTTTGCCAGCGCAGCGCATAATCACCATGGCCATCCCAACCTCCTACAATAGCATTGTTAATAACGGTAGGCACTCTGAAATAATAGCCAAATTTGTAGCTGATGTTAAATGAGAGCGTAAATTGCCTAAAGGAAAAAGTGTTCCGAAGCGCACCATAGTGCACTGGTTGCACGGGGCCATGATACTGCAATCCATCCAAAGACGTTGTGTTGTAGATGGCATTGTAATCGGTGCTTATCTCCCCATTGAGGTAACTACGGGGTGCACCTGTTTCCGGATCGAGGCCCGCCCAAGCAAAACTATACGCTGTATAAAGTGGCATCCCAATGATAGTTTGTACTGCCGTTAAACCCGTCAGATAGCTTCTTCCAACACTACTTACAGGCATCAGGTATTCCGTTACCTTATTAGCCGCGTAACTGTAAATCAGATTACTTTGCCAGCGCAATGCTTTCTTAATATTCAGACTGTTCAACTGTATGTCCCAACCCTTGCCCTTCATACTGGCCACGTTGGCAAAGACCGATGAAAACCCAAGAGTTGGATCAGTGGGCGTCTGCGCCAACAGATCGGTTGCCGTCTTATCGTAATATTCTATACTTCCCGATAGCACGCTCCCTTTCAAACTAAAATCTAACCCAAGGTTTAGCATTTTTACCCGCTCCCAGCGCAATTGATCATTCGGTGGCCTCACCACCGTAGCCGTTGGATAACGATGTGTTGTGCCACCGGAATAGAGATAAGCTGTGGTTAAGGCGGATGCAGCTCTCGAAATATTACCATTCACCCCATAGGTTACACGCGGGTTAACTACCGGAAGCCAATCCCAGGTGTACCACGATTCCCTATTCAGTTGCCATTTTGCACCAATCGACCAGAGCGGTGTGCCCCGCATATTGCTAGATACGCCAAATAGATTTGCTTCATCCTTGCGCATACTGGCAGAGAAGGTATACCGGCTATCGTAAGTATAGGCCCCATTGGCATATAAAGAAAAGAAATTATCAGTCAATTTAGTTAAACCATTGCTACCCGATGGGATTCTTGAATTCCCCGTAGAAACCGTTAGCGGATAGGTATTGACGAAATCAACATTTACATTGAATGCATTATACTGAGGTCGATACCCGTAGTAGAAATAACTCATCCCATCAGTAGCCTTACTTCTTATTTCAACTCCGGCAATCGCATCCACGTTATGCTTATCATGCCAAGATCTGTTGAAGTTAAGTTGTGCACGCCCTTGATGGCTACGGATTTCGTTATCTGATGTCTGGAGCATACCGCCCAATGGCACCGGATAAGTTACCGTACCTGTAGCAGAGTTTATCTGTGTAAATCTGTTGATACGATTACGTGCTGTAAAGGACAGTTCGTCTGTAGCGGTTTGATTTACAACCTGTTGAAATTGGTATTGATAAAGAATTTCTGCCTGCAAGCCTTTTAAAATTTCATAGCGAGCGGTAGCGTTTACCAAGATATCCCTGATATTATCTGACGTTCTTTGCAAACGGATTTCATCATAAGGCCGAAAGTTCCAATCGAGAAAATTGCCCGATCCTGCTGTATCAATAAAAGCTTTGCGATAGTAGCTATGATAAGGTTGGGCCACACCATTTTCATCTACTAAACGGGTATACGGACTTAATCCGTTCAAACCATAACCAATGCCCGTGTTCATGCCCGGATTATCACCAGTGCGCTCTGTAGATTGGATATACTGCATCGTACCTTGCAGTTGCAATTTATCTGTTAATCGATAAGTGGTGGCATTACGCAGCGATATCCGTTCATAATTTTGTCCTACCAAGTTCGAACGATTGGCATCATAACCTGCGGAGAAAAAGTAAGTCAGCTTATCCTGCGCGCCGCTGATATTCAGGTTATACTGCTGGTTGACGCTGTTTTGATAAAAGTACCTTTCGATATCCTTACGGGCATCGTACTGCCGTAGCTTCTCCAGCTCAATTGGTAAATCCGCATCGTTAGCAATCATCAGCTCAACTGCCTCGGGTATAGGTGATACGCGTCTGGCCAAGGTATTGCCCAATTTAGCACCATCGTAATAGCCCTGATCAAACAACATGCGCTCCCAATCTACCCGATCGGCACTAGTCATCCAAGATACATTATAGACATCAGGCTTGGCCTGCAATGTTACATTTGAGTTCAATTCAATACGCGGCTTAGCCGTCTTTCCCTTTTTCGTGGTAATCACGATGACACCATTGGCTGCCCTAGCGCCCCATATAGAAGCCGCCGCCGCATCCTTCAGTACACTCACACTCTCAATGTCGTTTGGATTGATGTTGGACAGATCGCCATCATAGGGGAAGTCATTGAGTACGATAAGCGGTTGCGCATCGGCAGTAATAGTGCTCCTACCTCGAATAAGAAAAGGATCCGTCTCTGCTGCATCCCCTTTGTTGAATTGCAAGCCCGGACTCAGATTTTCCAGTCGCGATAGAAAATCAGGTGATACGCTTCGGTTTAGCAGTTCATTGTCTATCAGGTCAAAACTACCTGTAGCCCTTTCTTTCGGTATCTGTTGATAACCTGTACTAATTTTCACTTCAATTTCGTCCAATGTGGAGGGAGACATTTTAAGAATGATATTACCTACATTAGACCGAGCAATAATCACTATTTTTATGTATCCCAAATACGTAACCTCTAAATCAGCTTTATAAGGTACGTTTCGTAATGAAAATTCACCATTACTATTAGTACTAGTCATTAGGTCCTTACCTTTCACTTTTACTGTAGCTCCTTCGAGTGGGTTTCCAAGCGAATCCGCAACCCTACCACGTACTTCGATTTGCTGTAGATCATCTTTTGAATTTTCCGAATTAGCATTTGTGGGTAATTTCTGTGCTAATCTTCCTTTTTCCCTAATAACGATAGTTTTCTCTTCAATAATGTAGGTAACAGGTTGATCCGCCAAGCAGAATTTCAACACTTGATCGATGGGAGTTTCTTGAAAATTTGCATCAATTGTCTTCTTTGTCTGAATGATTTTTGGAGAATAAAAAACATCATAACCCGTCTGTTTCTCGATTTCTTCGAACACGCGAGCGATGCTCACTTTCTTTTGTTTTAAAGTAAGTTTTTGGCCATATACATTAGCATGGACATGCAAAATGGCTAGGAAGATGAATAGAACTGTTATCTTCATAACGCGCAGAATTTGGGTAATCGGAGCATCAAGCTCACATATTCTGGGGTAAAATTTGTACATTTGTTAATCTTGTTTTTAAGTTAAAAATAGTGTCAGCTAGTTTTACATAGGCAAGTCATTGACCGGGAGTGTTGGTAGCACTTCCGGTTACCTTTTTGCCGAAAAGACCATTTGTCAGGGGAATTTCATTGTTTCTTTCATTTGTAGTTTGGTTAATAGTAAATTCATAATCTGTTTTTATTTTACGATAATCTTCCTGCCTTGAATACTAAAATGGAAGATTCCTGCTAATTCCATTTTTTTAAGAACTTGGGAGATATTGTCGTATTTTGAAATCCTTCCGGCCAGCGGTTCTCTTTTTAAACTTTCATTTTCATAAACAATTTCAACATCATACCACCGGGCAATTTCTCGTAAACCCATATCAAGCGATTTATCGTTAAAACGGAAATAACCGTCTTTCCAAGCGACAGCGTAATCTGTGTTGACAGACTTCACTTCCAGATTTCCTTTACTGTTTATGGCTTGCTGTCCCGGCTTTAACATTTTAGTTCCTTGGGTTGAGCTACCAACTTTTACACTTCCTTCGAGTAGCGTCGTTTTGATATTTCCTTCATCGGCATAGGCGTTTACATTGAAATGAGTTCCTAATACCTCCACCTCCTGCTGTTCTGCAACTACAATAAAAGGACGCTTGCTGTCTTTGGCTACCTCAAAATAGCCTTCGCCTAAAAGTTCGACACGTCGATTATCGCTGGAAGCAAAACTTGTAGGATAGGTTAAACGTGATCCTGCGTTTAACCAAACAGCAGTACCATCAGGCAATCGAACTTGATATTGCCCTCCATTAGGTGTTTCGATGGTATTATAAGTTATCTCTGATTTATTTTGAGCCTCCGATATTTCATAAACTAACTGTCCATTGGCAGTCTTCGTAACGGTTATGCCGTCCAGTTCGGCCAACCGCCCGTCCGCTGCATCGGTCAGTGAAATCTTCTTCCCATCCGCTAAGGTCAAGTAAGCCTTATTTCCTCCCGGTTGAATATCTTCTGCGGCCAGAACGACGTGGTCGCTGACCGACTGGTTTTGTTGATAAAAATAGATTCCCGTACCTAACGCGATTATTACGGCTACTGCCGCTGCAATTTTAGACCATGCTTTTCTATTTGGTCTAACCGAAGGAGCTTCCTGCTCATGGCTGACAACGTAATCATAAATCTTCTCCTTTACTTTAATTCCAGACTGATCATCTGGAAGCCCTTCTTTAAGGGAATAGTATTGTTCCTGCAATAATTCCTTCAAGAACTCTTCATATTTCGAGTCAGCAAAAAACTTATTTAATTCTTCGAGATCCGCTGGGGTAGAAGAGTCGTTGATATATCGATCTAAGAGTTCTTTTATGTGTTGTTCTTGCGCCATAATACTAATCGGTTATTTAACAATGATTTGACACGTTATTTATACCGCTTTCTTACGTAGACGCACGAAAGAAAAAAAGGGGGGTATTGGAATTGAAAAAAATTAAATGATTTTCAACAGCACCAAAACAATGAGCAAATCAGGGTTTTGGGACAACTGCTTTCGGAGGTTTCGCAAGGCGAGTTTCATATAACTCTGCACCGTATCAACGGATAGCTGGAGTTCCTTGGCTGCCTCATCGTATTTATACCCCTGCACTTGACAAAGCTGATAAACTGAACGTTGTTGAGGTGGAAGATTCTTGATGGCTTCATCAATCATCCGCTTTGTATCATTCAAAAAAATTGATTCTTCGGTATCGTTATGCAATTCGTATTCGCTGCCAATATCTTCCAGATTTGCATGTGCTCTTAACTTACTACGGCGCAATTCGTCAAAGGAGCGATTTCGGGCAATTGTGACCAAGTAACTTTCGACGTTATTAATAGTTGTCAACTTGGCCCCCTGCGTCCATAGTTTCAAAAAAACTTCTTGGATAATTTCTTCAGTGAGCAGGTCACTCTTTAGTATTTTTAGAACAAATGCATACAGCGGATGATAATATCGGTCGTATAGTATACGAAATGCACGCTGATCCCCTCCGGTAACTTTTACCAGTAATTCATGATCGGAATATAGGGGCTGAATATTCAAATTTTACTAATTTTTTGATAAAATTACCAAATATCACGCACAAATTTGTCTATAAACAGCCATATACATTAAAATTGGCTGTTTAATGGTATGGTATGACCGGTCTTTTGAAGAAAAACATTAATTTTCCAATCTGAAACTTTACCTCTTTGCACTTCTACCTATAAACAATATCCAAACACCAAATGCAATAATAAATCCTGGCCACGGATTTTTCATACTTAGTGCAGCGAAGAAAGCAAATGTGGCGATAATACAGGTCAGGCAAAATAAAATTAAAGTTTTCATATGTGTAGTTTGATGTGTGTTTGTGTTTTTGGAAACATGAGTATTTCATGATCAATTCTGGTTGAACGTTTAATAATATATATTAAGATCATGGACAGAAATAATCCGTCCATGATCCAGCAATCGATATTAGGTTGTCTCTATAACTTGTTTGGTTTTACGAGTTTTCTTCGCTAAAATCATTTCAGTCTTCCTAAGCTGTGCAATGACTTTCCGCTGTACATCATCCACGATCTTCCAGTCTTTGGAAATATAGATGTCTGTGGTGCGATTGCCCTCGTCCACATGGTTGAGAGCAAGAGCTACATCATCTTTGCTCATACGGCAATCGTTTCGTGCGGTATTTGCAAAGGTATGACGGGCCCAATACAGCGTGAGTTCGGGTATTCCGGTCAACTTACGTAACTGCTCCATGCCTTTGCACAATGCCCAATTAAGGCAGTCGCAATTGGAATAGCGGATCGACAATTTGCCTATATATTTTTCCAATAAAGGTTTCGCTTCTTCGACAATCTTGATGCTGATAAAGGCTTTGTCCTTACGTTTACCCTCCGTTTTGGAACGGTTATAGTCTAAACGTCCGTTTCTAACATCACGTTCCGTTATTTGAT
>JBEBRE010000039.1:0-22562 GCA_040394995.1 Sphingobacterium wenxiniae | reverse complement strand
AGAGCAAAGGACTGAAAATCCTTGTGTCGCTGGTTCGAATCCAGCTGGCACCACTGAAAAAGACTTATCATATGAAGATGGGTCTTTTTCTTTTTTCAAAAAAGGTCAAGGTGCATACTCGAAATAGCAATAGCCTCGCGATAGCGGATTCCCCCCGGATTTTTTACACCATCCAAATCGACTATCACGACAATAGAAAGCAAATCACGCTTGCCCTCTCAACGTAATTTTGTATGAACAAAGGACTCATAGCATTAGCATTTGGCGGATTGGCCATCGGAATGACCGAATTTACCATGATGGGTATTCTTCCCGACATTGCCGCCAATATTAACATCAGTATACCCGAGGCCAGCAATTTAATTGCGCTCTATGCATTGGGAGTGGTTGTGGGTGCGCCCACTTTAGTGGCTTTCACTTCTCAATACTCTCCCAAAAACGTATTGCTGTTTCTCATGTTGCTGTTTTTTGTGTTCAACGGACTATTTTCCATTGCACCAAACAAAGTTTTGCTGTTGGTTTCACGTTTTGTATCCGGATTGCCACATGGTGCATTTTTTGGTGTAGGGTCCGTGGTCGCGGCACGGCTGGCCAAACCCGGAAAAGAAGCACAAGCCATATCCATGATGTTCACCGGTATGACTATCGCCAATTTGGCGGGTGTGCCGTTAGGCACGTATATCGGCCACCATTATTCGTGGCGCATTACCTACGGTGTCATTAGCTTGTTAGGCTTATTGACCTTCTTGGCCATCTATCTTTGGATGCCCAAATTCGAGGCACAGAAAAACAACAGTATCTTTAAGCAAATCCGTTATTTTACGCGATGGGATGCCTGGCTGATGGTTGCTGTCATTGCCATTGGCACGGGTGGCCTATTCGCTTGGATTTCCTACATTGCTCCATTAGTCACCAACGTTTCGGGACTAGCGCCCGATAGAGTGCCCTTTATTATGATTTTAATAGGGTTTGGCATGTTTTTCGGCAATATTATCGGGGGGAAGTTAGCCGATACTTTTTCGCCAACAAAAGCGGCAATCAGCTGTTTCACAGCCATGGCCATTTGCTTGGTGGTGGTTTTCTTCACTGCGCACATGAGTTACTTGGCCTATCCCATGGCTTTCATTACAGGCTTAATTTCTTTTACCATAGGCTCACCCTTGCAAATGATGCTGATCAACAATGCTAAAGGTGCAGAAACTTTTGCCGCATCTGCCGGTCAGGCCAGTTTCAATATCGGAAATACATTAGGTGCTTATCTTGGTGCAGTGCCGATCAGTCTTGGCCTGGCTTATAATTACCCTTCTTTAGTGGGCGTGTGCATGGCCACAATGGGCGCATTATTGGCATACACATTCCTCGTGAAAGTCGTGAGGCCGCAGATGAATGTTTAGTACAGAGTACAAAGTATTGAGTGTGGAAAGGATGATGTCTATTATTGCTTCCGCATTTCCCAAGCCATTACTAAACGGCTCATCATGGAGTATCGTTCCATGCCCTCGGGTTGGTTATTATGTTTCAAATATCCATTGTAAAACACATCCGTTACCGTATTGAACCATCCCGAGTATGAGCGCCAAAAGTTACGTTCAGCAACGAAATCTGATTTCACCAATGGTGACAGCTTATCAAAATATTGTTGATAGAGGCTGTTGTCCCGTAGATATAGTGGTCGCAACATATATTGTATAGTTTCATATGAAGCGGCATAAGCATACCACGGATGCGCATGGTCTTTTAACTTTAAAAAGGCGATGAAATTACATTCGTCCTCAAAACCGATACCCATTTGGTGTGCCAACTCATGCACAACGGTAAATGGATAGGAAGCGATCGGAATTTGTTGGTTGACCTGCACTTCCTGTGTAAATGGATTAAAATAGCCCGTTACCGTGAAATAAGAGATTAATTCGCTAGATATCGGAGCCTTTGTCCGTACCTGCGTTTTAGACAATACACCTGCAAATAAGGCGTCTGCTTCCATCAGCTTTTCCAATTCTTTTTTTGCCTGCGTTCTGTCCAAATCTTCCAATTGTAGCTCTTCTCTTAACTGATTGGCTCGTTGTATGTATTTATCCAATACTTCAAGGTAGTCTTCTTTCCGAATCGTATCTGCCATTTTCAATCCCAAATGTTGGTGCAAAGGTTGCCGATAATAGTTCAGCCCCCAACTCAGATAGAAAAAGACATATAGAAACAGGCCGCAACAGGTGAACCGCAAAAAATTGCGAAGTGCTGTTGGGTATTGCTTTCTAAACAGCGAAAAAATCGATTTGCCCAATGAAATGAAGAGGAAGCAACCAATCGCAACATAAAAAAGATCACCCAAGCTAAAAGGTATCCAACCGACAAGCATCTTAGGAAGATAGGAATAGTAAGGATAAAATCCTTGGCTATAATATTTCTCTACTGCACTTGGATAGCGCTGACCTATGGATAAAAGCATAATCAGCACCATGCAGACCAACATCATGACAGCATAGTTCCTAACACCCGAGGGGCGTTTCGCATATCGATTAGCTTTCGTTCTCAAAATACAGCTTATAGTAATGTAGTCCACGGTCTTCATCGAATCCCGTTTCTAAATATTCCCGCTTCCCATGCACATAAATATGAAAGTTTTTATCCAACTTGATAACCGATTTATACGAAGGAGCCATTTTCTTCACCGCAGGTGCCGCAATTTCAAAGTTAGCTTGAAAAGGGCTGTCAAACTCTTGTTCAAAGTCTTCTTGGTATCGCTTAAACAAAGATGCGGCTTGCGGATTGCCGATGACTTCTTCTTCAAATTCCTGCTGATCAAAAGTCTCTTTGCTCTTGAAATAGTTCATAGACCGGTTCAGCAGGTCGATTTTATCGGCCGCTTGCAATTCAAAGGTCTCATCGAGCTTCTCCGTCACAAAATTCTTGACCACTTTCAGCATATTGCCGGTCTGTTGAAAATTGTCATTTCGGGTTCTGATTTTCAAAAAATCATCCTTCCAATATACTGCTTCAGTATTATTCGTTTGGTCCACGACCAATACTTTATAGCCTTCCTCCCCTTCTACATCCACAATCACCACACCTTTATCCAATTTATTGATATTGATAGCCTCCTGCTCATAGTCTAATTGAAATCCATTAGAATTGGGGTAGACTTTTAAGTATGCCTCTTTGTTTTCGGATTTGAAAATACCGATTGCCCGATGCTCCTCTCCTTCCATCTGTATACGGTCCAGAGCCACTACATAGACCTCTCCAGCCTTTATTTTTGGATGTTCGGAAACTTCGTACAGATGTTTTGCCACTTGTTGTGACATTTCGTGAAAGGGTATTTTATCCTCAAAATATTGTTTTGCAAAATAACACACCTCATTCAATTGCAAGTCCTCATTGGGATGGTAGAAACGATACACTTCATTAGCCTTGGCAAAAGGTTTCATAAAATAATGCATCAATAAATCGGGCAAAATCTCATCTTGTGAAAGATCAATGGGATTGTCCGATAATATGTAAAACTCATCTTGGGCCTTGTTGCCAACCCGATGGATGGAAAGTTCTTTAAAGGTAGCGTCGTGGTGAAAAAACATGGTCGAAAGTAAAAATTAAAAAGTAAAAATTAAAAAGTCAGAAGTCAAAAGTTAGAAATATTGCACGAGCCACTCCCTCTCCTAAGGAGAACTTGTCCCGGCTTGACGGGAGGGTTGGGGTGAGGATTAGAAGTTAAAAAATCAAAAACATAATATATTCCCCCTTTGGGGAGCTCGTCCCGATTTATCGGGATTAGGGGGGATTAAAAACCATACATATCCATAGCTGCACGATAGGTTCCTACGTGTGCGTTGACGATATCCTTAAGATGTACAGAATAACCACCACCCATACTCACCTGTACCGGGGCATTAAATTTCTGGCAGTACGAAAAAACCAACTCGTCACGTTTTCGGCATCCTGCAGCTGTCAATTTCAGCTTGCCCAGTTTGTCCGTTTCCAAAACATCTACACCTGCTTGATAGAACACAAAATCTGGCCGTAAAAATGGGAATAGTTCATCCAACTTTTCTTGAAGGGTTAGAAGATATACCTCATCGGAAACGCCGTCAGGCATAGACACATCCAAATAAGACCTTTCCTTAATAAAGGGGAAATTTTTGTCGCCGTGCATCGAAAACGTAAACACAGAATGGTTGCCTTCGAAAATATGCGCCGTTCCATTCCCCTGATGCACATCCAGATCAATAATAAGTATCTTTTTAGCCAACCCCTCATATTGCAAATATGCGGCCGCAACGGCTTGGTCATTTAATAAGCAGAACCCTTCGCCAAAATCCCGCCCGGCATGATGCGTGCCACCAGCGGTATTAAAAGCCACACCATATTGCAGGGCATATTTACTTGCCTGTATAGTACCATCTACCAAATACAGTTCCCGATCCACCAAAGCTTTCGACAGCGGAAAACCTATCCGCCGTACCATTTTGGCATCTAAAGTCAAATCCAGCAACTTATCCACGTAGCCGCTATCATGCGCCAAACATACGACATCTCTCGTGGCTAAAACAGGAGCAAAAAAATTGTCCTTTGTGACGATGTTCTCATAAAGAAGTTGCGCAGGAATAAGCTCATACTTGGCCATCGGAAAACGATGGCCTTCCCTTAGCGGGTGCACATATTCCGGACGATGGGCTATTCGTAAAACCATACGCCCCAAAGTTGCGAAAAATTATAATAATTTCTATCTTCGGAAGCAACAGACCAAATCAATCAAAAATGGAAGAAAACAGCAATTTGCCGATTTTAAGTGCCGAAGAATTACGGGTATTAGGTTGTTTATTGGAAAAATCCAAAACGACACCTGAATATTATCCCATGACATTGAATGGACTACAAGGAGCCTGCAATCAGAAAACGTCCCGAAAACCTGTTGTATCCTACGATGAAAACACCATTATTCAGGCGTTGGATACCCTTCGGAAACGCGGTTTGGTCTCTACCGTAGTTGGAGGAGGAAGTCGTGTAACTAAATACAAGCACAACCTGGCTATACAATATCCTTTGATTCCACAGGATTTGGCCGTTTTATGCCTATTGATATTGCGCGGTCCACTGACGGCTGGTGAAATAAATTCCAATTCGGGAAGACTATTTGATTTTGAAAGCATCGAGGAAGTACAAGAAGTATTGAACCGTCTAAGCGAGCAAGATCCTGTTTTTATAAGGCAAATCGCTAAACGTCCGGGACAGAAGGAAGTACGCTATGTGCACCTACTGGGCGAGGTTAATGAGGACGATGACGAATTATTTAGCTATGGAGAAATTGCGTCTTCTTCTAGAATACAAGAATTGGAAAATAGAGTCGCAGACTTAGAAGAAAAGCTTTCCACATTGCGGGAGGAGTTTGACAAGCTGATGGAGCAGTTGAATTAAACCGGCTCTTTTTCGCCTTTATTTTTCTTCTTTTCGTGCTTGCTGTTGAAATTGGATATTTCAATGATTCGAGGAATACTGCTTTTTGGCGCCATATCCCGTAGTTTTTTGATACGCTTCGCCCGTTTGTATGCCTTAAACTTCTTGTTGTCCCGATACAGATTCCAGTTCATCAGCATCACACTGCACAAAACCACCAGCAATCCCAAAATCTGTAATGGCGTAACCTGATGGTGGGTAAAGAAATGGGCTAATAACAGCGCAACGATGGGATTGATGTATGCATAGGTGCTGACCTCCGTTGCCGGTCTATGTTGCAACAGCCAGATGTAGCTTCCAAAAGCTAAAATTGATCCCATTGTAGCCAAATACACCATGGCACCCCAATCGGCTGGCAATACATCTTCAAACCGAAAGCGGGTGTATTCTCCATTCAACACGGCCACTAGCGTAAAAGCAACACCCGCAGAAACCATCTGCCAGGCAGTTTTCACCATCACATTTAAGTCTTCTCCTTTCCTTTGATACGCATTATCTTTTCCCTCCTTGCTGTATTTAGATATCAATGATCCTATTGTCCAACCAATAGTACCAATCATAAGCACACCCATTGCCGTCAGTTTTAAGGTTTTGTCTTCCTCGGGAATACTTTCGGAAAAAATCTGTTCCGCAAAGAGCATAAAAACACCAATAAAACCGAACAACAGCCCCAAAACAATGGTAGGACTGGAAAAATTTTCCTTCCACTTAGGTTTGTCAAAAACAACAAACCAAATAGCCGTAGCCGCCGAAAGAATGGAAACTATACCACTGGATATATATTGCTCAGACCAAATAATGGCAGACATGTCCACAAAAAGCAACAGAAACCCAATGAAAAGAGCATCTTTCACAGCCGATTTGATAAAGAGTTTATAACCTTTAAAATAGCAATAGGTCATGAGCAAAGAGCCTGCAATAATAAATCGCACAGAACCCAATACAAATGGGCTAAAGCTCCTTAAAGCTTTCTCGATAAAGAAAAATGTCGATCCCCAAACAATGTAAACGACGAGATATGCCAATACAATTCTCGCGACGGTAGGAGAACTTTGATTTGACTGTGTCATATCACTTTTTAGACGGAATCACAAGTTTTTGTTCTTCTTTCACTGTTTCGAGCACGATTGTCGTACGAGTAGAAATAATTCCCTCGATCTTCCCCAGCGAATTACGCATCAGATCCACCAATCCTGCTGCATCGTTAGTCCGCACCTTAATCAAATAGCCATCGTCACCTGCAATATCATGTACTTCCTGCACTTCAGGGATTTCAGCAAGCAACAAACCTACTTTTTGCACACCAATGATATCCTGTGCTTTGATAAAAATAAAGGACAGTAGCTTTTGATCCAAAGCATCCGGATTTAGCTTAGCGTTGTATTGCAGAATGACATCCTTTTGTTCCAATTTTTTCACGCGCTCCAGAATAGCCGAAGGGGCCATGCCAAGTTCCCGCGCAATATCCGCATTGTTCGTACGGGCATTGTCCTGCATGATACGCAAGATTTGGTAATCAATATGATCCAAGTTATATTCTAGTTTTGCCATAACGATGCAAAGGTATGTAATTATGAACAATATTCAAAATACACATATCGATTTAGAACATTATTCATTAAATTTTTTAATTTTTGGAATTTTATTTATAGAAGAATCTTTTTAAATCTCCATACTTAAAAAAATGCCTGCTCATGCGTTTTAGCAAAAAATACACGACCAATAACTCAAAATTGTGGCAAATTGTACACTAATTTAAGTAGATTTGTCCATTAATATGAATAAAATCGTGCAAATAACCGATAAACTATTTGAGCTTTCTTTATCACTAACAGGAGAATTGTTCTACGATTCCGAAAACGCTGTCCACGAAACCATGCGTTTGGCGTATGCTACCGACGCATCTGTATACCAAGAGGTTCCTTTGGCAGTCGCTATCCCGCAACATAAGGAGGATTTAAAAGCATTAATGGCATTTGCCACGCGAGAAGGTTTGACGTTGATTCCACGCACGGCGGGAACCTCTTTGGCCGGACAAGTGGTCGGAAGTGGCATCGTAGTAGACGTGTCCCGCTTCTTTAATCGTATTTTGGAACTTAACGTAGAAGAACAATGGGTACGGGTAGAACCAGGTGTCATCCGTGATGATCTAAACAGTTATCTAAAACCTCATAGACTAATGTTCGGCCCAGAAACCTCCACAGCAAGTCGTGCCATGATTGGCGGCATGATTGGCAACAACTCCTCCGGACTACACTCCATCGTTTGGGGAGACACCCGGAAAAACCTCCTCGAGGCACATGTGTTATTAGATGACGCATCGGAAGTCATTTTTCAAGCGCTAGACGAAGTAGCCTATTTTCAAAAACTCTCATCCAACGACCGTGAAGGGGAAATTTATCGTCAATTAAATGAATTACTCACCAACAAAGAAAATATAGAAACCATTCGATCAGGTTATCCGAAAAAAACACTCACACGTAGAAATACCGGATATGCTTTAGATTTCATGGTCGACACTGAAAAACCGTTCAACCTGTGCAAGCTATTGGCTGGGTCGGAAGGTACGCTTGGCATTGTAACGGAAGCAAAATTACAACTAATGCCTCTCCCTCCTCCCGAAATTGGTTTACTATGTGTGCATTTTAACAATATGGTTGAATGCATGCACGGCAATGTCGTGGCCCTAGCCCATCAACCTGAAGCTTCGGAACTTGTGGACAAATATATCTTAGACTTTACGAAGGGACATCCCACGTATCAGCACAACCGTTTTTTCATCGAGGGCGATCCAGAAGCATTGTTGATTATCGAGTTTCGTGCCGCAAAGGAAGAAGAATTGTATACAAAAGCTGAGGCTTTAAAAAAGGACCTGATATCCAAAGGATTGGGCTATGCTTATCCACTCATCACAGGCGTGCAGCAGACTAATCTAGTATGGGATGTTCGCAAGGCAGGCTTGGGTCTGATTCGTAATCTGCCAGGCGATGAACAACCCGTGAATCTCATCGAAGACTGTGCCGTTTCACCTGAAGACCTGCCCTATTATGTCAAAGATATACAACACCTGCTAAAAGAAGAAGGTGTACATGCTTCTTATTATGCCCATGCCGGAGCAGGAGAATTACACATTGAACCTTTTATCAACTTAAAAACGGCTGAAGGACGTGGCAAATTCCGTTCAATATTAGAAAAAACGACCGATTTGGTCTTAAAATACAACGGTTCGCTCAGTGGCGAACATGGCGATGGCCGTTTAAGAGGAGAATTTATCGGGAAAGTCTTGGGCGATAAAGTATATGCATTGCTTCAGGAGACCAAGAACATCTTTGATCCCCGTGGCATCTTCAATGCTCATAAAATTGTGAATACACCTCCGATGGATACATCTTTGCGTTATGATAAGGTGGCAGATGGAAAACAAATCCCGACATATTTTGATTTTACCAGAGACGAAAGCATCCTCCGATTAGCTGAAAAGTGCTCCGGTTCAGGGGATTGTCGTAAAACAGAAATCACCGGCGGAACAATGTGCCCTTCTTTCATGGCCACCCGCAACGAAAAGGATACGACCCGGGCACGGGCCAACATGTTACGTCAGTTTTTGACAAATTCAACAAAGAAAAACAGGTTCGATCATGCAGAAATCAAGGAAGTCATGGACCTTTGCCTCAGTTGCAAAGCCTGCAAAAGCGAGTGTCCATCAAGCGTAGATGTCGCCAAAATGAAAGCCGAATTTCTACAGCATTATTATGATGCACATGGTGCCTCTTTCCGCTCGTGGGTCATTGGGCATTTCACCAAAAGCCAACAACTGGGATCTTACTTGGCCCCCTTATATAACCTTATCGTGAAAACCCCTTTTTTAGCAGGCATTATAAAATATGTGGTGGGGTTTGCTCCTAAACGCTCATTGCCTACAGTTAGTTTCACAACTCTTTCCGGCTGGGCAAAAAGACAATCTAAGGCAACAAAAAAACGCAAAGTGTACCTATTTAGCGATGAATTTACGGAATATAACGACACGGCCATCGGTATCACAGCGTACAAATTGCTCACCGCATTGGGCTACGAAGTAGAAATTCCCAAACATGTGGAAAGCGGGCGTACGTACCTCTCCAAGGGATTTGTGAAGCAAGCACAAAAAATTGCCCATAAAAACATTACCTTGTTAAAAGATATCATCTCTGCGGAAACACCTTTGCTGGGCATAGAACCGTCTGCCATCATTACCTTCCGAGATGAATATGTAGACTTAGCCGCTGCTGCTCTAAAAGGTGCCGCGCAACAACTTGCCAGACATACCTTTATGATAGATGAATTCTTGGTTAAAGAGATGGAACAAGGCCGTATACATGCTGAGCAGTTTACCTCGGAAACAAAACGTATCAAACTACATGGGCACTGTTATCAAAAAGCATTTCATTTGGTCGACTATACCAAAAGACTGTTGTCATTGCCTCAAAATTATCAGGTGGATGTCATTCCCTCGGGGTGTTGTGGTATGGCGGGGTCATTTGGCTATGAAAAAGAGCATTATGACGTATCGATGAAAGTCGCGGAGCTGGTGTTGCTACCCACCGTTCGGAAAACTCCGGAAGACACGTTGATAGCGGCCGCCGGTACATCCTGTCGCCATCAAATAAAGGACGGAGTCCAACGGAAATCCTACCATCCGGTCGAGCTTCTATATGAAGCGTTAATAAAATAAAGTGAACATATACTTATACCCTAACTTTATCGGCATTGTTACAATAGTATATAATTGCCTAAAATAAAAACATTTGTTCCCATTATTTGTTATGAATCAATAAATGAACACGCTATGAAAAAAATAATTTTAAGTGCGATAGTTTTAGGGATGTCATTCGCCTTGTTGACAGGTTGTAATAACCGGAGCAACAATCAACGCGCCGTATTGGAAGAAAACCTTGGGCCATACGTCGTCAATTTCAGCACGGAGAATCCAGCCATCTATCTACATCTGACCGAATCCAACAAAACAGATTCCACGACCATCTACTTGGCCAAAGCCCTGAACGACAAAGATACAGTTGGCCTGCAAATCGAAGTAAGCAATAGCATACCTGCCGGTGTCTATGGTGACGACACACCTAACGAAGAAAAGGGCTTTGTTCCGGGAGCGATCAAATTTAGCTCCATCGGGGAAAGTTCGGACAATTTCGTCAAGGGGATCGCCAGCTTGTACAAACTGTCTTCTTCAGGACAAATGTCAAATGCAATGCTATCGCCATTGGTATTTTCTTCCAATAAAAAAAATGTAGACTTGTCTAGTAACAATACTTACAATTTCAAACTGTTTTTTGATAACGCAACAGGCGAAGAAGCGGAAGTATTTGCTGTTTTAGATCTCTATAAACGTCTGTTTGAATTTAGAGCAAAGGATTCTACACAATACGAACGCATTATTTCGGCTTTTGAAGGACAGTAAAAGGAGAAAAAATTGATGTCAAACAGGGGGGCAGTGGTCTGTAGTCAGGAAGGGGGGTGTACTTTTCATTTGACTACGCTTTTATCCTAACGTATATACGCCTATTATTCGGCAATTAATCGTTCAATCTGCGCTTGTAACCGCCGAGCAGTTGGGCTGGTAAGGCTATAGAAATAATCCACTACCTCTCCTTGCTTATTGACCAGATATTTATGAAAATTCCACAGCGGTTTGGAATTTACTCTTCCATTTTGTGTTTTATCGGAAAGAAAACGATATAAAGGATCGCAATAATCGCCAATAACATGGATACGTCTAAACACCGGGAAAGTGACTTGTTGCTGAATACGGCAAAAAGTTTCCAACTGTGTACCCGTCATGGGTTCCTGTCCGCGGAAATCGTTGGAAGGAAACGCCAAAATCTCGAAGCCTTGATCCTTATATTTTTGATACAGCTCTTCCAACGACTTAAACTGCTTGGTAAAAAAGCAACGACTGGCGGTATTGACAATTAAAAGAACCTTACCCGCATAGTCCTGCAACGATTTCTTTTCATCATTAAATTGCAATGCTTGAAAATCATAAACCGTTTGCATGGCACCCTCCTTACTTAATAGTTGTACAAATTCTTCACTGGTCTTACGCGCTCGTAACTACGTATTATGTTCTCGATTTCGAAATCTTCCTGGGGGTCATAAGTTGATTTCAGATTATGGCCAAAAACCTTTGCTATAGATTGATAGAAGAAGGCTGATAATCCTCCTTTCATATCTTTCACCAGTTCATAGCTCGTACTACCGGTCTGACGCTGAATCAGTTTCACCAATATCTTGCCTTGCGATATACTCAGGTTCTTAATCTCCGCATCGAATTTTGCCTTGATTTCATCCTCGCAAGCTTTTATCAACCGTTTTTCGTCTCTTCTACTCGACACCATTGCCAATTCCCGGTCCAATTGTTCATAACGTTTTTGTGCATATATAGCATAAGGCAATACACGCAAGACATTTCGCTCCAAACGCAGATATTTTAGCCGTTCCTCTTCTGATCTAAAGGTTCGTTTAGCTGTGATGACAACGTCCTCAATCAGAAACCAAGGTACAATCTCGCCTGTTTCCAACCGATTGGTCAAGTAATGTTCCACAATCTCCCCTTCACCCTCGCCATAATGGGGTACCTGCAAGGCTTGCCCCTTTGCCCAAAAGGGCAACAGACCACAAACAACCAAACCCAATACCGTCAACCGTATCATCACCAAGGCAAAAAATAATATCGTATTTTAAAATCTACCAAATATTTACTATATTTATTTTATTCTTTTCGTCCAATATTTAGGACGGAAAATAAACGACAATAAAAGTATAAAAAAAAGTTAATAAAAGCAATTTTTCAAGGCCTGTTTATGGAAGATTATGTGATTGATATTGAAGCGGAAAACAAGGAAATCAGGAAACGGTACCGTGCGCTATTGAGAGCTTGTAAACCAACTTTGCAACGAGGCGACAAACAAGAGATACGTAAAGCATTCGACCTTGCGTTGGAGATGCACAAAGATATGCGCCGCAAGTCCGGCGAACCCTATATTTATCATCCTATTGCCGTGGCACAGATTGCAGCCGAAGAGATCGGCCTCGGCACAACTTCCATCGTATGTGCCTTGTTGCACGATGTAGTGGAAGATACGTCTATTACGCTACAGGAAATCGAAACACAGTTTGGAAAAAAGGTAGCACGAATTATTGACGGTTTGACCAAAATTTCAGGAATATTCGACCCTAACAGCTCCATGCAGGCTGAAAATTTCCGAAAAATGTTATTGACCTTGGCCGATGATGTCAGGGTTATTCTCATCAAACTGGCCGATCGCCTGCACAATATGCGAACCATGGAATTCATGGCACGCCACAAACAACTGAAAATAGCCTCGGAAACGAGCTACCTATATGCCCCTTTGGCACATCGCTTGGGCTTATATGCCATCAAATCGGAATTGGAAGATCTGTCCATGAAGTATACCGATCCAGATACTTATAAGTTCATCGCCAAAAAACTGAACGAGAAAAAAGCAGAACGCGAAAAATTCGTTGCCGATTTTATCCATCCTGTTAAAGAAATATTAGAAGAACAAGGCATCAAAGCTGATGTATTCGGCCGGCCAAAATCCATCCACTCGATCTGGAACAAGATGCGCAAAAAGTCCATCCCTTTTGAAGAGGTATATGACCTTTTTGCTATCCGTATCATTATAGATACCCCCGCTGAACGGGAGAAGACCGAATGCTGGAAAGTATATTCCATCGTAACAGATCTATATCGGCCTAATCCCGATCGTCTACGCGATTGGATTTCCTCTCCAAAAGGAAACGGTTACGAATCATTGCACACAACCGTAATGGGACCTCGTGGACAATGGGTAGAAGTGCAGATACGCACAAGGCGCATGAACGAAATCGCCGAAAAAGGGTTTGCTGCCCATTGGAAATACAAGGAATCCAATTCAGATAGTGGACTCGACCAATGGATCCAAAACGTGCGAAGCTTGCTTGCCAGTCCCGAACAGAGCGCACTTGATTTCGTGGACGACTTCAAAATGAACCTCTTTTCGGACGAAATTTTCATCTTCACGCCAAAGGGCACTTTGGTGCAATTGCCAAATGGCGCAACGGCTTTGGATTTTGCATTCGAAATACACTCCGACATTGGAGCGACTTGCATAGGCGCAAAAGTAAATCATAAACTCGTGCCACTGAGCCATCCTTTGCAAAATGGTGACCAAGTGGAAATCATCACTTCTAGCAAGCAAACGCCAAAAGAAGATTGGCTGAATTTTGTGGTGACGGCCAAAGCAAAATCTAAAATCCGTTCTTCCTTGAAGGAAGAGAAACGCCGAGTGGCCGAAGATGGTAAAGAGATTTTAGAACGTAAGCTCAAATCCCTAAAAATCACATACAACACCGATAACATTAATAAAATTGCGAATTATTTCAAATACCCAAGTTCGCAAGAGTTGTTTTACCATATTGCAAAAGGTGATATCGATGTGAAAGATCTCCGCGAATACGCGGCAAGCGAAAAGGCACACGAACAAAACCACAGCCAGTTCAATTCGCATATTTCAGGATTGGTCGAAAAAATCAACAAGAAAGAGGTGGATACCATCTTGATCGGTGATGACTTACAGAAAATTGATTATACGCTCGCTCCTTGCTGTAATCCTATCCCCGGAGACGATATTTTTGGTTTCTTGACCGTGAATGATGGGATCAAAATCCATCGGACCAGTTGTCCAAATGCCTCTAAACTTATGGCCAACTATGGCTATCGCATTTTAAAGGCAAAGTGGGCTTCTTCTCAAGCTCATGCTGCCTTCTTAACCGGATTGCGCATCGTAGGTATCGATGATGTGGGCTTAGTTAACAAGATCACAAATGTCATCTCGCAGGAGTTTCATGTTAATATCCGTTCGTTAAGCATATCCTCCAATGAGGGGATTTTCGAGGGAAATATCATGGTTTTCGTAAATAATACCGAACAATTGGACAACCTGATACAGCATCTGAAGGATATTAGCGGTATTACCGGGGTTACGCGATATGAGGCTGAAAATTAACAGGTTTGTGTAATGGTTTCTAAAAATATCGCTTTTTAAGAAGTAAATTGATAAATTTGTAAGGCATTAGTATTGAATATGAATCAAGGTGAAAATTACCAGACGGTAAAAAAAATATTTGAAGCTTACTTAGAGAACAAAAATCTAAGAAAGACACCGGAGCGCTATGCGATATTGGAAGAAATCTATTCGCGTTCTGATCACTTCGATGTGGAATCACTTTACATCCACATGAAGAACAAAAAATACCGTGTCAGCCGGGCGACTGTTTACAACACATTAGAATTATTGGTATCATGCGATTTGGTGACTAAACATCAATTTGGCCGTAACATGGCCCAGTTTGAAAAGTCCTACGGATACAAACAACATGATCATGTGATTTGCATCGAATGCAACAAAGTGGTTGAGTTTTGTGACCCTAGGATACACCAAATACAAGCTATGGTAGGCGAACTGCTAAAATTCGACATCAAGCACCATTCATTAAACCTCTATGGGGTGTGCCAGGGGTGTGCAATCAAAAACAAAACGGAGAACAAGGAAGAATCTGCACAAAAGCTCCAAGCAGATTGAGCAATTTCAAATTAAATTATCCTTAGTTAGATTTTAATATTACATTTGTTCGGAAAAAGGGAACACCTCTTCTTCCGAGCATTTTGCGTTTTACATAAATACTATATTTTAAAAATTAATACCTTAATTCACTATGCAAGTTGATGTACTTTTGGGCTTACAGTGGGGCGACGAAGGAAAAGGCAAGATCGTCGATGTTTTTTGTCCTCAATATGATTTGATCGCACGCTTTCAGGGTGGCCCCAATGCCGGACACACATTAGAGTTTGACAACAAAAAATTTGTGCTGAATACGATTCCTTCCGGAATTTTTAACAAAGGTACATTAAACTTGATCGGTGGTGGTGTCGTGATCGATCCCATTATCCTAAAACGGGAGCTGGACAACCTCAAAGCCTCGGGTTTTGATCCTGTTGGCGAAGGTTCTTTAGTGTTGGCTCGCAAAGCCCACCTCATTCTGCCGACACATCAACTTTTGGATGCCGCTTCAGAATCAAAAATGGGCGCCGGAAAAATCGGTTCTACATTGAAGGGAATTGGCCCAACTTACATGGACAAAACTGGACGCAATGGTTTACGGGTTGGAGATACTACGCTAACTGATTTCAAAGAACGCTACGAAAAACTAAAAGCCAAACACTTGGAAATATTGTCGCACTACGGGGAAGTGCCGGATTTTTCCGAAAAAGAAACGGCTTTCTTGCAAGCCATCGAATTTATCAAGAGCATTCCACACGTAGATGCTGAACATTTGGTCAATTCTTACCTAAAAGCAGGCAAAAAAGTATTGGCAGAAGGAGCACAAGGTACACTATTAGATGTAGACTTCGGCTCCTATCCCTTTGTGACCTCCTCCAACACGACTACCGCAGGTGCATGCACTGGGTTGGGTATTGCACCCAACAAAATCGGTTCCGTTTATGGCATTTTTAAAGCCTATGCTACGCGAGTAGGTGGTGGTCCTTTTCCAACAGAATTGGATAACGAGACAGGAGAACAATTGCGTAAGCTAGGTCATGAATTTGGCGCAACCACGGGTCGTGCCCGTCGTACCGGATGGATCGATCTGCCGGCGCTAAAATATGCTATCATGTTGAACGGTGTCACCGAACTTATCATGATGAAAGCCGACGTCTTAGATACTTTTGAAAAGATTTACGTATGCACACACTATAAGCACAATGGCGAAGTAATCGACTATATGCCTTACGAGATCATCACTAACCAAGCCGAACCTATTTTGGAAGAAGTGGAAGGCTGGAACCAGAATATCACGGGTATCCGTACCAAGGATGAAATTCCCGCAGCACTGAAAAACTACATAGCTTATCTGGAAAAAGCCTTGGAAGTGCCCATTAAATATTTGTCTGTAGGACCTGATCGTGTACAAACGATCGCATTATAGCGCAATACACCATGGCTAAAGCCATTTTTAGGATTGACATAAATGCGTTCAGAAGACAAGCGCTGTGCTGGGCACAGCAGTTTGACGATGTCTGTTTCTTTCAATCCAATGGCTATGCTGACGACTATTCACAAATTGACAGCCTACTTGCCGTAAAGGCAATGGATGCTTTCACCGGTGAAGGTCAAAACACATTTAGCGAATTGGAAAATTTTAAAGCCAGATATTCAAATCATTGGATGCCTGGCTTTCTTAGTTATGATCTCAAAAACGAAATTGAAAATTTAACGACCATCCATCCCAATAGATCTGGGTTTCCAGAAGCCTATTTCTTTGTTCCGACCATCGTTCTGCAATTTCAAGTCGATGTGGTGGAAATTCAGGCGCCCGACCCACAAACGATTTACAAAGAAATCTTATCCACGCAACTGCCCCCCCCATCAAAAGAGATTACAGGTATCCTTATCCAGAAAAGGATGTCCAAGGCGAGCTATACAAAAGCATTCGAACAGTTGTTATCGCATATTCAGCAAGGCGATATTTACGAAGTCAACCTTTGCCAGGAATTTTATGCCGAAAATATGGTTGTGTCCCCCGTGGATGTCTACCAAAGATTAAATCAAATCTCCCCCACTCCTTTTTCTTGCTTTTTCAAGACAAACGATAAATATATCTTCTCAGCCTCACCCGAGCGGTTCTTGGCCAAAAGGGGGGATACACTTATCTCGCAACCTATTAAAGGTACAGCACCACGCGGTAAGTCCGAAGAAGAGGATCGTGAGATCATAAAAGCGCTGAAAAGCAATCCCAAGGAAATTGCAGAAAACGTCATGATCGTAGATTTGGTGCGCAACGACCTGACACGGAGCGCACAAGAGGGCACTGTCAAAGCTAACAAACAGCTGGAAGTCCATACCTTTCAACAGGTACATCAACTTATTTCCACAATTAGCTGTCAGAAAAAAAATGACATTTCGGATGTCGAAGTCCTTAAAAATACTTTTCCCGCCGGTTCTATGACCGGTGCGCCCAAAATCAGTGCCATGAAGCTGTGCGACCAATATGAGAACAGCAAAAGAGGCATTTATTCTGGCGCTCTGGGATATTTTGATCCTTCTGGCGATTTTGATTTTAATGTCGTCATACGTTCGTTACTATACAATAGGACAAGTGGGTATCTCTCTTTCCACACGGGTGGCGCAATCACTATCGATGCCCAAGCTGAAAAGGAATATGAAGAATGCTTATTGAAGGCTTCGGCGATTTTGCAGACATTGGGAGCTGTATTGGTGGACTGATTCCCTTCGCTTTAGAGACCATATATTATTTAACGTTGTGTTACTTAGTAGATGAAAAAAGGCCTTCTCTCATAGATAAACGAACAAAACACAAAACGAAATGAAACCTTTTCTTAAAGAACTATTCGAATACAGTCATCATTTCAACCAGAAATTGTACCACGTTTTTAACGACCATCCTGATAAGACTACCGAGAAAGCTATAGGAATCTATAACCATATGCTGAACGCTCATCAAATCTGGAACAATAGAATCGACAAAAAGCAAGAGCCATTTGGTGTTTGGGAAATCCGGCCCATTCAAAATTGTCAGGATATTGATAACGTAAACTATGAACAAACGCTGTTCATACTGGAAAAATTTGACTTGAACGAAACCATTCAATATCAAAACAGTCAAGGACAACTTTTCAGCAACAGCATTCGCGACATTCTTTTTCATGTTGCTAACCACTCCACTTATCATCGGGGACAAATCGCTATGGAGTTTAGGCAAAACGGGCTCGAGCCCTTGGTCACAGATTATATTTTTTACAAAAGATGTTGATATAAAATCAAATAGCATTCGAATAACCAGCTGTATTAGAACAATACAAAACTTTAAAAAATATAATATACGATATTGCTAATTATAAATCGGATAAAATATCCTGTTTTAAACAATTTATTAAGTGCTATTATTTTTTTTGCTCTTTCCGATATGCTAAATAAAAAACAACTGGAAGTACTGTAAAAGAAAGTATCAGACAAATCAATAATCCGCCAACGATCATAATAGCTAAGGGCTTCTGTATTTCGGATCCCATGTTGGTGGATAATGCCGCCGGCAATAATCCCATTGATCCCATAAGTGCAATCATGACAATAGAACGGATACGACTATTTACCCCCAATTCTATAGACGCTTTAAGGGGCTTTTTCCTAAAATAATCTTTCATCACCGCAATCAAGATGATGGCATTAATGGTATTTACGCCAAATAGGATAATCAATCCGATACCTGCAGATATGCCAAATACCGTACCTGTCATCCACAAAGACATAAATCCGCCAATGAAAGCAAACGGGATCGTTATCGCTGCAATACCTGTATCCCGCATATTTCCAAAATTGCTGTATAACAATAGTAGAATCAACAATAATGAAATCGGTATAACTGTCATCAATTGATTGGTAGCCCGTTCCTTGCTTTCAAATTCTCCAGCCCATTCCATATGGTTTTCCTTCGGCAAACGAACTTCTTGGGCCACAACCTGTTTGGCTTCGGCAATAGCACTCCCCAAATCTCGACCTTCAATACTAAATCCCACACCAATATAGCGGCTATTGCCTTCCCGATAAATAAAGGCAGGTCCTGTTTGATAGCCAATGGTGGCTATTTCCTGCAACGGGACATTTTGCCCATTGCTGGTTGGAATCAAAATATTGCCAATTTTTTGAGCTGTATTTCGATATTGCTCGTGAAAACGCAGGACCACATCAAATTGCCGATCCCCTTCATAAAACTTGGTAGCAGCCTGTCCACCAATCGTCATCGCGATAACAGCCTGTACATCACTGGTCTGAATACCATATTTGGCCATCTTGGAGTCGTGTAGCTGAATACGCAGTTCCGGTAAACCAATATTCTTGTACACATTGATGTCTGCAATTCCTCTTACTTTCTCGATGGAACGTGCAACTTTAAAAGCGTAATTCTCCAAATCATACAGATCATCTCCGAAAATCTTGATAACGAGCGAGCTTTTCACACCGGCAACATATTCTTCTACATTATCTTGAATAGGTTGGCTAAATCCAAAATTAATACCCGGATAATGATTCAACTGATTGCGCAATTCCTGAACAATTTCATCTTTTGTCACCTTACGCGTCCAGTCTTTTTCATCCTTCAACTGCACATTAAACTCAATATTAAAGAAGCCTGTTGGATCTGTACCATCATTGGGGCGTCCTGTCTGCGTAAGGATGAAATCAATTTCTTCACAATTTTTGATCATGATTTCTTTCATTTCCTTGGTCAATTTAGTCGATTCTTCCAGGCTAACACTGTTGGGCAAAGTTGCCCGGATATAAATCGCACCTTCGTTCAACTGTGGTAAAAATTCAGAACCATAATGCATAAATTTGACCATACACAAGACCAATAAACCCATAAAAACACCTAATGTTGTCTTTTTATAACGAAAAGCTACTTGAAACAATCCATAAATCGTGTTATGGAAGAATCGTGTAACAAAATTTTCGCGTTCCTCCATATTTTTGGTGAACAACAGTTTGCACATTGCCGGTACATAAGTGAGGCTCAACAGCAACGATCCCAAAAGCGCGTAGCCTAATGTAAACGCCAAAGGCGTGAACATCTTCCCTTCTACTTTTTGGAAAGAGAAAATCGGCAACAGGGCAACAATCAGAATAATCAACGCAAAGAAAATGTACGAAGCTACCGAGCCTGCACTTTTCTTGATGATACCAAGTTTGCTCATTTTCGAAAACCGCTCGACTCCTACCCTGTGTTGCATGGTCGCCAACGCCACGAACACCGTTTCCACGATGACCAACGTACCCTCAAGCAACAGCCCAAAGTCCAATGCACCCATGGAGATGAGATTTGCAGGCAACCCTTGGATTTTCAACATGATAATAGCAAACAAAAAGGACAAGGGAATCACGGAAGCCACAATGACAGTAGATTTCCAATTATACAAAAACACAAAGACAATCAACGAAACCAATAGAATACCCTCCACAATATTTTTCGAGACCGTATGTACCGTATTATTGACCAATTTGGTGCGGTCTACTACTGTTTCAATATATACCCCTTCTGGTAAGACAAGTTCGTTCAATTCCGTGATTTTCTTTTTCAATCGGTCTATAACTGCTGATGGATTTTCGCCCCGCAACATGATGACAATCCCTTCCACCAAATCATCATATTCGTTATATCCTACCTGCCCCAAACGAGGCTTGTTGGAAACGACTACATCAGCTACATTTTTAATCAAAATCGGCGCTGAACCATTTAATTTTACCGTAATGTTTTCAATATCTTCTATCCTTTCCAACAGTCCTACACCTCGCACCACATAGGCTTGGTCGCCTTGTTGAATCACATCTCCCCCCACATTGATATTCGATTTTGAAACAGCTTCGTACACATCCAAAGGCGATAGGTCGAAATTCTTCAATTCCGTTGGATTGATTTGGATTTCGAATATTTTCTCTTCGCCTCCAAAACTGATCACATCGGCAACACCCGAGACACCCAAGAGCTCCCGTTCAATGACCCAATCTTGAATGGCCGTTACTTCTTTAATCGGCAAATCACTTTTGATAACGTATCGAAAAATCTCCCCCGTTGCACCAGATGGGGGTTCAATGGATGCGTCAGCTCCTTCGGGCAAGTGTACACCACTCAACTTATTGGAAACATATTGCTGTGCATAAAAATCATCTACACCATCATCAAATTGTATGGTGACAACAGACAAGCCGAACAGTGAAATAGAACGTATATTGGATTTTTTAGGTATAGCGTTCATTTCTTTAGAAATGGGAAGGGTAATCATCTTTTCGATTTCTTCCGCACTCCTGCCCGGCCATTGCGTGATAACGCGTGCCCGTGTATTGGTCACATCCGGAAAAGCCTCGATGGGCGTATGTTTCAACGCATAAATGCCACCGAAGAGCAATGCCAAAGTTCCAAACAATATAAATGTAGTGTTACGCAAGGAAAACGTAACAACTGCTTGCACCAATTTCTTCATGGCTTATTTACTGCTTTAAATGTTCAAAAATCAACAAGGCATTCGTCGAAATCACTTTCTCGTCCGTTCCTAAAGTTTCCTTTATGTAGGTATATTCTTCGTTTTGAGCAATCGGAGTAATACGCCGCACTTCCATATCACAGTCGTTTTTGTATACGACGATATATTCTTTGTTATTGTAAAACACCTTCGCCTTATTGGGAACGGCCAGGGCAACGCCGTCGCTTGTTTTCTTATCAATAATAATATCTGCAGCCAAGCCCGGCATCAAACTGAGATTCTGATTTTCAAGGACCACACGGGCTTTAAGCACGTGTTCATTATCATCAAAAACATTGTAGATTTTATCGATTTTTCCACTATATAACTCATCCGGATATGCAATCGTGCGCACTTTCACCGTATCGCCTTCTTTGACATAGCGTAGGTTCCCGGCGTAAATATTCACCATGACCCACACCTGTTTTAAATTAGAAACCGAAAACAAGGACTCGCTATCGGTATGGATGCTTTGTCCCGTACTAATCGCCTTTTGGATAATATAGCCATCTTTTGGCGAGACAATCTGAAAACTACCACCATCGTTTACCTTATACAATTGGAGCGCTTGGCTGATACGCTCTAATTCTATTTTTGAAGCTTCCAATTCATGTTCGGTCGCGTTTACCTCCGTAATGGAAGTCATACCATCTTGCAACAATTCACGTTTTGTTGCCAATTGCTTTTCCAACAAAGCGATCTGATTTTGCTGAAAACGTCGTTGCTGATACAAATCCTGTACTTGTACAGATTGTATCGTTGCCAATACCTGCCCCCTCTTCACATAATCCCCTAATTCAAAATTCACTTTCGAAACCACGCCTTCCAATAGCGAGCGAAAGGCAACCAAGTCGTTTTCATTGTATTCAATTTTGCCCGAAAGCGTGATTTGTTCAACAACCGGTTCTTCATGCACCGAAGTTATAGCCGTTGATTTTTTCAACTGTTCATTCAGACAATATGC
>JBEBRE010000038.1:0-24358 GCA_040394995.1 Sphingobacterium wenxiniae | reverse complement strand
GATGCTAAACTAAGAAATTTTTGATATCCCCCCAAGAATTCAGCTTGATCCAGAATATACACACAATACATAGGCTGTAGGTTTATAACAAAAAAGCACCGATTTCTCAGTGCTTCTTGTGGAGGCTACTGGATTCGAACCAGTGACCCTCTGCTTGTAAGGCAGATGCTCTGAACCAGCTGAGCTAAGCCTCCTTTTTGCTAATTGCGTGTGCAAATATAGGCATAAAATCCAATTTGCAAAATTATTTAATTGATTTTTTTATCTTTTCCGAGCAAACCATTAAAAAACAAGAACATAGATTTTTTACTCTAATCGTAGAACTTCCAAGACACGCCTAAACGTAGATTGGCATCATTCATAGGGTAACGGCGAACGGTATAGTAACCTTTCGGATAGATGTATTGGTTAACAAAATTATAGCTCAAAAATAGATTAACTCGTCGGATATTAGCTGTCGTCCATACATCCACAATGGGATATGTTGAATATTCTATTCCGACATTGTCGTTATAAAACTGTCCGGCATTGATGGCATAAGATGGCGAACGGAAAGGCGTGTTGAACCGCACGTCAAAGCCCAGTCTAAAATCCATGACTTTATAAAGCATATTCGCGTAATAAAGACTATGCCATGTGTAAAGCTCTGGAACAGCTAAAATGTCCTTGGCATCCGACTTCTGATACACTACCAAATTATCCAAATGGAATTTGTTCAATCGAAAGTTTTGACCCACCGAAACTTTTAACAAGTTCAGGCTTCCCGATTGGGCCGGTTCGATACGTCTCATCAGAAGTTCACTGTTGGAAGGATTGTCTACCTCTTTGAAGTAGGTGTATTTATCCATTAAAAAATATTCGGCTTTTCCGCTAAACCCAAGCTTTTTGTTGGTATAGGCAAAGGATAGGTTTTGGGTTTTTGTCTTATCCAAATCATCCCTTTCCCATTGGTGGTAGGTATAATTCATGCGACTAAACACCATTTCCGGCGATTTATTCTGCGAATATGCTCCAAGAGTAATTTTCCCAACATTTTCACTCAGGAGGATATCCGCTTTCGCTTCATATAGAAAGTCTCCTGCATTTTTACCTACCACAATCTGATTGACATTGGCCTGTATATTGACTCTATCGCTAAATTGGTAGCCCAATGTACCTTTCACCATACTGTTTTGATAGAAATCCGATGTCAGACTATCTGCATACCAAATTAGGTCATTTTGAAAACCTAGATCCAGTTTAGCCTCATTTTTAAATACACCTTTTCCCCTCAAGAAAAAGCTGTACGTAAATTCATTGCTGATGGTCGTAATCTTCGTGGTATCATCGACCAACACCGCATCGCCATAAGGGAAGGCACCTTCCAAATCCTCTTCGTTTTTGAAGAAGATAAATTTCCTTTGTCTAAAAGAGGAGTTGTGGGCAATGGCATTCGTCGGATGAATCTCCATTTCGGGAGTACCTTTGTTGATGGTATCCAATCTACCCATAAAATAAGATTGACGGATAAACACACCATTGTCTTTCCATTTATTGTAAGGGCGATTGGTGTTCCTTCCCCGCAAACGCGTCATGTACCCCAAATTGGATGTACTTGATGTATCCTTAAATACATCTTGCATGTATACGTTGCGGTCTACTACCGATCCATTTTCGGGCGAATTCAAATTATTAATGGTTGCATTCAGCAACAGGTTATATCGATGGTTTTTGGATTCGTACCAGGAGTGTATTACGGCTTTTCTATCGTTATAATCCTGATTGTTATAATAACCGTCAGTATTCGTAGCATAATAGTCCGCGCCTATATTCCATTGTGGATTGATATTTTGGGCAACTCTTACCCGAAAGACCTGATCGTTAAAGAAGAAACCAACGGCATATAGTTCTGAATAACGGGCCCTGGCTCGAAAATACTGCACCGAATCGGGTGATACGACATAACGATCCAAGGCATGAAACCCTGGTTGGAAACCGATGCTCTTATTGGGAACGAATAGCAAATCTCTGGAAGCCAAACCATAGGAACCAAGATTAATGGACGGATTCCACGGCTGATTCTGTTTATTATAATATTGAAAATGGACATGCGAAGTATCGATTTGAACCGTTCGCGTGGCCTGCTTCATCATGGCCAGCGTCGTATACCGCACGTACTTGGCCGTAAAGACCACAGAGTCCTTTTTATTGTCTTCTTTGGCTCTGGCCGAATCGAGCGCACTGCTGAATTCTTCTTCTACTTGTGCGGCTACATATGTATGGCCCACGCACAGGAAAAGAACAATAAAAAAAAGCTGTTTAAAGAAACTGTTCATCAATACCCTAATGTCCTTAAATTTTATGCCAAAAATAAGCCTAAAATTTTCATCTGCGTAATTATTTATGATTATAAGGTGTTTATTTGAATAAATGAGCTCGTTACACTCGGTTTTTCTTTTATTGGTGATGAAGCTATCATGTTTAGTCATCCCTCTGTATGGTTTGAATAAACCATGATGGTTACATTTACTGCAATGCTATTAATTCTTTTAGAATCTTTGTCATTTTTGGCTCAGCCTCTGTGGCGACATCCACGATTTCCTGTAGGGACACAGCCTTTAAATCTGCGTGAAACCCTTCGTCCGTAATGACGGATATGGCAAATACGGGAATCTCCATATGATTGGCTACAATGACTTCCGGCACCGTGCTCATACCCACGATATCGCCACCGATAAGACGCATGTACCGATATTCTGCCCGTGTCTCTAAATTGGGGCCGGGAGCGGACACGTATACGACTTTATGCGTCTTATAATCAAGGTTCGAGGCAATTTCCATTCCTTGCTGAATCATTTTCTGATTATAGGGCTGGCTCATGTCGGGGAAACGCGGTCCGAAAAACTCTTCATTTACACCCCGAAGCGGGTTGTCGGGAAGCAGGTTGATGTGGTCTTCGATGATCCCCATATCTCCCTTTAGGATATTGGGATTCAACGACCCTGCCGCATTGGAAACAAATAGTTTTTGGATACCCAAAACTTTCATGACCCGAATGGGAAAAGTGATTTCTTGCATGTTATAGCCTTCGTAATAATGAAGCCTCCCTTGCATGGCGACTACCTTGCGACCATTCAATGTGCCAAAAATGAGCTTTCCGGAGTGAAATTCTACGGTTGATATGGGAAAATTGGGGATATTGGCGTACATCAGCTGGTGTTCAACCTCAATTTCATTTACCAGCTTACCTAACCCTGTCCCTAATACAATTCCAAATTCCGGTGTAAAATCGCCTATCTTACGGCGTATGGATGTGACTGTTTCCTCGACTAAATGATACATATTCCAATTCTATTTAGCCAAACTTAGGGTATTTTTTCTGCTCCCACAAATTAATGCTGATGCAACCAATGCAAGGTGTCTTGTATCTTATTAGCATGCTGAGGTTTTAAGAAATATTTCCCACAGATAGCATAGAAAAATCTATGTGCTATCTGTGAGAGCTTTTTTGCCCGAGGCGGGCGGGATCGTTATAGATATTTCTTAAAAATGGAATACAGAATCTTTAAATCTTCTTCATTCAACGTGGCTGTTTTGGTGTCGCGTTGTACGTAATGGATTTTAAATGCTTTAATGGCTGCATCGAGGTTTTTGATGTCATAACCGATAACGCGTAGCGCCAATTTAGGATCGAAACCTTCCGGTGGTGTTTCTAGATATTCATCGTACCAATAACCAAAGCCCTGATCTGCCAATTGCTTCCATGGAAATCTTGAAGGGTCATTCTTGCGCGTTGGTGCATAGTCCATATGGCCGATGAAGTTAGCCTGTGGAATCCTGTACGTCTCTTTGAGATAGGACAGCAAAGAAATCAACGCATTGATCTGTACCTCCGGCCAGGGATCAGTTAATCCGTTATTATCCAGCTCTATGCCTATGGACGAAGAGTTGAGGTCAGTATCGTTGCCCCATTTTCCTGCTCCGGCATGATGCCCCCGATATAGATCGTTCACCATCTGAACAATTTTGCCCTCACGGCCAATAACATAATGTGAGCTTACTCCAGCTCTTTCACTATGAAAAGTGCGCACAGTTTGATCCAAAGAGTTTTGCGCAGTATGGTGAATCATCACATAATTTGGTCTGCGGATACCGAAATTGATGGATGCTATCCATTCTTTATCGGATGAGGCAATTTTTTCCAATTGACTCGTTACAGGCGCTTTTTTATAGAGCGCAGCAAATTCTTTTGCTTGCTTTTTATAGACCTTTTCAGTCTTTGCATACTTCCCCCCGCCACATGCGCTAAATAGAATAAGCAACGAAAAGGGTAATATAGACATGATTTTTCTCATGGGAATAATATGTTTTTATGTGATAAATAAGGTTTCATGGAACAATTTTACCAAAAATACAATTCGCATCCTAAAAACCCTAACTTTCTGCGCTTTTGTTACAAAACGCGCAAAAACCGACATTTTTCTGACTAACGGAATACTTTAGAGATGGAAACATTGTGATAAGCTAGAATTACAGTTGATTTGTTACGTACGTTCTATTGCGGAATCTTGCGTTTTATTCTTACATTTACGAAAGAAAGCTTTTATAAATTATGAAAAAAAACCTATTATACATTTGGAGTATCTTTTTTGGTTTGTTGCTATCGCATGGTTATGCGCAAGCTCAATACAAGCAAACGCTCCCGAACAAAACAACACTACTCCATAATCCAACGGGATTAATCCCTTTTCAAGCTTTGGACAAGTTGAAAATTGCAGTCGTTACACCTGCTCCACATAAATATCAAGATTTTGTGGAGACATTGCAGTTGTATGCCGATGTACAAAGCTTTGACTTTAACCAATATGACGAAAATACAAAATATTTCAATGCAATTATCGTCGCCGGCACGGAGGAGGACCTGCGCAACGACCTTTTGGTCATGGTTGCTCAATCGGTGGTGAACCGTAAGAACGTCGTTTTGGTACGTTTTACTGATGGAGGGAGCCTACCGTCTATCCCCTCCAACTTGGTAAAGCCTACGGCAGATCTGCTGATTCCCGAGTTTTCGGGAGTGGCGCAGCGTAATGCCGCCATGTCGATTTTTGGCGGACTGGCTATTACGGAAGGGCAAAACAGAACAGAACAGACACGGCTACAGTATACGTATGGAAAAGGCTCAGGCCTGGATATCGCCAAGATGACCCAAAAGATTGATAACATTGCCACGGAGGGTATTCGGGGGAAAGGTGCGCCAGGAATGGTGGTGATGGTGGTAAAGGATGGACAGGTTATTTTTAATAAAGCCTATGGTTCTCACACATATAGTGGCCGTATGCCGACCAAGACAACCGATATCTTTGACTTGGCCTCTATCAGTAAAATAGTAGGGACTACACCCGTAGTGATGCAATTGCAGGAAAGAGGCGTCATCCATTTGGATAGTACAATGGGGCATTATCTGTGGCAGGCAAAAAACACCAATAAAAAGGATATTGCGCTACGTTCGGTACTGCTTCACGAGGCGGGGTTTACTCCCTTTATTCCTTTTTATCGTTCTTTAAAACCGGGCGACCTGCAACGTTTCCCTGATGCGGAACATCAGGTCAAGGTGGCGGACAGTGCCTATTTGCGGAACAACTATTACCGAGATGTGATGTGGCCACAGATGTTGGAGTCTGCCGTTAAACCGGTGGGCAGTTACGTATATAGTGATATCAGTATGTATGTCATGAAGGAAGTCGCCGAGCACGAAACAGCAATGCCAATGGATGAATATGTGCAACAAATTTTATATCGTCCTATTGGGATGAAAACCGCTGGTTATAATCCTCGGCAACGCTTCCCTCGCGAGCGTATCGTACCCACGCAACAAGATACGACCTTTCGCAAGGTGTTGTTGCAAGGTTACGTGCACGATGAAGGAGCCGCCATGGCAGGAGGAGTCGCTGGGCATGCCGGTCTGTTTGCTACGGCCAATGATTTAGCCATCTATGCCCAGTTGTTGCTCAACCGTGGCGAATATGGGGGTGTTCGTTATTTTAAGCCGGAAACCGTCGATCTGTTTACTTCTAAGCAATCTTTGACCAGTCGTCGGGGATTGGGTTTTGATCGTGCAGATCCGGATCCAAAGAAGGGCTATCCTTCCGATTTGGCCAATGAATCGGTCTTTGGACATACCGGCTACACCGGAACCTGCATATGGATTGATCCACGAAATCAACTAACATATATTTTCCTATCCAACCGGGTGCATCCGCAGGTCTCGACCAAGATTTATGAGATGAATATCCGGAGCCGTATTCAGGATGCTATTTATCAAACGATTAACGAAGCAAAATAACATGCAAAAGCACTTCATCACCACATTGTTGCTCGCTACGGTACTGTCCGCCGGACAAGCACAGGAGAGCCTTGATTTTCACAAAAGCCTCACGGTGGTAGACGGACACAACGATGTCATCTATGAATCGATTATAAAAGGTCGGGATATCGGCAAAAGATTATCGAAAGGCCAGACCGACATTCCGAGATTGAAAGAAGGGGGGGTGGACGTACAGGTATTCGCCGTTTGGTCAGATGACAAGAAATTTCCGGATGGTAAAGCCTACAAACATGCCAATGCACAGATAGATGCACTGGAGAAGGCGATAAAAAACAATGCCCATGAAATCGCACTTGCCAAAAATTCGGAAGAGATACAGCAGATCGTGGCTTCGGGGAAAATTGCAGCCGTCATCGGAGTGGAAGGGGGCAATATGATCGAAAGCTCAATTGCAAATTTAGAGGCATTGTATAACCGTGGGGCTCGCTATCTGACCCTCACCTGGAACTATAATGTGCCTTGGGCATCGGCGGCTGCGGTAGAAGTGAAACAGAAATCTGGCGAAGGAAAGGGATTAACAGCGCACGGAAAGGCGATTATTCGTAAAATGAACGAGTTGGGCATGATGGTTGATTTGTCGCATGCAGGTGAAAAGACCTTTTATGATGTACTTTCAGTGACTACAAAACCTATTTTGGTATCACATAGCAATGCCTATGCGCTAACGCCTCACTATAGGAATCTCAAGGATGAGCAATTAGAAGCCCTAAAGAAAAATGGAGGAGTCGTCGGAGTAAATTTTTATTCCGAATTTTTGGATTCGCAATATATTGCCCGTGTTAAACGATTGTATAAGGAGCAGTTCGGAGACAAGGCCGACGAAAAGCTATCGGTTACGCAACAATATCTGCGCTTGCCTATCAAATTGCGGCGGCAGGCAGATGCACCTTTTTCAAAATTAATGGAACATATTGACTATTTGGTCAAAAAGGTGGGAGTAGATCATGTGGCTGTTGGTTCAGACTTCGATGGTATCGAATCTTCACCACAGGGGTTGGAAGATGTGTCTAAATTTCCGGTGCTGACCGAAGCGCTGTTGGAGCGAGGTTATCTCAAAGAAGATGTCGCCAAGATTATGGGGTTAAATTTTCTACGTCTGTTAAAAGAAAATGAGCGATAGGATAAATGTCTAAAAGGTTGTTTTTACTGTCATTCTTCGACTTCGCTTAGAATGACAGCAGTAATGCTATTCCTTAATTAGTCTGTTAGGCGGAGTTGAACAGACTGTAGGGAGCTCATCGAAGATAAACAGGACAAATTATGATCCTTTTAGACGTCTTCATCTAATAAAGCAAATTATTATACGGATACCGTGTGTTGTGCATTTTGGAAATGATCTCGTACAATTTCTGCTTAAATTCTTCCACATTTGTTTTCTCGGTTGCCGATAGGAAGATCGCCGGATCGGAATTTTTCGCCATCCATGAATTTTTGAAATCCTCCAACGTCACCTTTACTTCTTCGCCATTTTCATCTATTTCCACAGGAGGTTTGTAAGCATCAATCTTGTTAAACACTGTTATCACAGGTTTGTCCAATGCCTTGATATCCTTTAAGGTTTCGTTGACAGCAATGATATGGTCTTCAAAATTGGGGTGGGAGATATCCACCACGTGGATCAGCACATCAGCTTCTCGGACCTCATCCAATGTAGATTTAAAAGATTCCACCAAATGGTGGGGCAACTTGCGGATGAACCCAACGGTGTCCGACAGCAGAAACGGTAGATTATCAATCACCACTTTTCTAACCGTCGTATCCAATGTGGCGAACAGTTTGTTTTCCATCAGGACATCGGATTTGGAAATCATGTTCAAAATGGTCGATTTGCCTACATTAGTATAGCCGACAAGTGCCACACGGATCATCTCCCCACGGTTTTTGCGCTGGGTTTCGTTTTGCTTGTCTATGATTTTTAGACGGTCTTTCAACAAGGAAATCTTATTCAAGATGATTCGCCTATCCGTCTCGATTTGTGACTCTCCAGGACCACGCATCCCGATACCACCCCTTTGACGCTCCAAGTGGGTCCACATCCGGGTCAATCGGGGCAATAGGTATTGTAGTTGCGCCAGTTCCACCTGTGTCTTAGCCTGTGCGGTCTGTGCGTGTTTGGCAAAAATGTCCAAGATCAAATTGGAGCGATCCAATATTTTGCGCTTGAGCTCCCGCTCGATGTTCCGAAGTTGCGAAGGCGACAGCTCATCGTCGAAGACCACCATGTCGATATCTTCCGCCTCGGCATATTGCCGTATTTCTTCTAGCTTACCGCTACCCACAAAGGTGGCGTGGTCCGGTTTGGTCATTTTTTGTGTAAATACCCCTTCAACCACTCCGCCAGCCGTTTGTACTAGAAATTCCAGTTCTTGCAGATAGTCTTTCGCAGTTTGCTCAGAAATATCAGGTATAATCACTGAAACCAGTAATGCCGTTTCCGGTTTCAAACCGGTATCGTATATTTTTGTTCTTGCCATGTATTGTTTAAAACAGGGTTACAAAGATAAATGTTTTCATCCAATTACTTTTCTTTTTATCGGTTGATGGGTGCTCGATATACATTATACGTTGTGATGTATCAATATTATTTTGATCTTACGATATCTTGTCCCATGAAATACCTGGGCCTTTTTGGGAAAGATAAGCACGTAGAAGATTATTTTTCTCGTCAGCCAGTTGTGTGTCTTTCTGAAGGATGGCTATCACGGCGTTGCGTGCCTCGATCAAGATTGCTTGATCATTTGCAAGGTTGGCAATTTTCATTTCCAATACCCCGGATTGTTGGGTACCCGAGATATCGCCCGGACCCCTCAGTTGCAAATCCACCTCGGCAATCTCAAACCCATCTGATGTCCGAACCATGGTTTCTAATCGGGTACGCCCCTCTTTGCTGAGTTTATGGCCGGACATCAGGATACAATAAGATTGCTCTGCACCCCGACCTACCCGGCCTCGCAATTGGTGAAGTTGCGATAATCCAAATCGTTCAGCGTTTTCGATGACCATGACTGAAGCATTAGGCACATTCACACCCACCTCTATGACCGTGGTGGCCACCATGATCTGTGTTTCGCCCTTTACAAAACGTCTCATCTCAAAGTCCTTGTCCTTCACGGGCATTTTGCCATGTACAATACTTATTTTATATTGTGGCAATGGAAATTCACGTTGTAAATTCTCCAGTCCAGCTTCTAAATACAGCAAATCCATCTTTTCGCTTTCCTTGATTAAAGGGTAGACTACATAAACCTGTCTTCCTTTTGCGATTTCCTCACGCATAAAGCCAAAAACGCGCAGGCGCTGGTTTTCAAAAAAATGGACAGTTTTAATGGGTTTTCTGCCAGCCGGCAGTTCGTCAATGACAGATATATCTAAATCACCGTACATGGTCATGGCCAGGGTACGGGGTATGGGCGTAGCCGTCATGACCAGCATATGCGGAGGTATCACATTTTTTCGCCATAATTTGGCGCGTTGTTCCACACCGAAGCGATGTTGCTCATCGATGACGACAAAACCTATGTTTTTGAACTTCACTTTATCCTCAATCAGAGCATGGGTGCCGATGAGGATGTCTAACGTTCCCTCTTCGAGCTCTTTATGGATTATCCGGCGTTCTTTGGCGGTAGTTGATCCGGTCAATAGCTTGACAGAAGCAATACCTTCGCCCAATAATTTCTTGACACTCTCGTAATGTTGTTGGGCAAGAATTTCCGTCGGGGCCATCATGCACGCTTGAAAGCCATTGTCTATGGCTAACAGTATGGACATGAGTGCAACGACCGTTTTTCCGGAACCAACATCTCCTTGTACCAATCGGTTCATTTGCGCCCCGGTATTGGTGTCGAGTCGTATCTCCTTGACCACCCTTTTTTGTGCTTGGGTCAAAGGGAAGGGCAGGCGTTCATTGAAAAAAGCATTAAATTTGCCGCCTACTTTGTCGAAGCGATGCCCCTTATATTTCTGGGTGTTTAATTGCTTATTGCGCAACAAACGGAGTTGGATGAAGAATAATTCTTCAAATTTTAATCGGCGAATAGCCGCATTCAGGTCTTGGGTATTTTGGGGAAAATGGATAGACAACAGTGCCTTTGGGAAGGCTATAAGTTGATGCTCTTCCAAAATATACGCTGGTAAGGTCTCCTGTAAGGAGCGGTGTACAGCCTCTAATGCCGTTTGTTGCAAACGCTGTATTCCTTTGGTATCCAGATGGAATTTCTTCAGCTTTTCTGTGGAGAAATACACAGGTTGCATGGTCATGTTGCCGATTTTCTTTTCCTGTGCTTGGTATAGCTCCATCTCTGGATGGGTTATGGAAAGTTGACCGTTAAATTCGGTTGGCTTGCCGTAGATAATGTATGCAGATCCGATTTTAAGATTTTTTTTTAGCCAGGTGATACTTTGGAACCATACCAGCTCCATAGTACCTGTATCATCCTTTAATTGCCCCACCAATCGTCGGCCACGTTTCTCACCTACCTCCTGTAACGAAATGAGCCTGCCCAATACTTGTGCACCGACCATATCGGCCGTTATTTGCCGAATCTTATAAAATTTTGTGCGGTCTATATACCGGAATGGATAGTATTGCAACAGATCGCCAATAGTAAAGACCTGTAACTCTTGCTTGAGCACATCGGCCTTTTGTGGCCCTACACCTTTAAGGTATTCGATAGGAGTTATTATAGATAAATCAGCCATCCCTAAGAATGGCTAATTTACAAAATATTGCTTAAAAGATTACTGGTTTGTCAGTTCCACAACTGGTTTGCCATCTATACATTGCACGGGCTTGGCAAAATTTGGACAACCACCCGGGCATGTCGTTTTATCTATTGCCAATTTTACCTCGACCAGTCGGTTATATATATGAATTTTTTCCAGTATTTCGTCAGTGCCAATACTCTTGTGTACAGCTATTCCCTCCATACAACAACCTGTGCGTAAGAATTGGCTCTGCCAGTCTGAGGCATTGATGCAGGGGACATCATTATAAAAATTTTGGATATCTTCATAGCGGGGAGGAAGTTCCCCATCGATTTCTTCTAAAGTCAAATCCTGCGCGAAAACCAGTTTGGGTTTTCCGTCCTCACAAACCTTACGCACAGGAGGGTTGGGCATCCATATAATGTCGCTGTAAATGTAAGTTCCCTCTCGTTCGGCGGCTTTTGATGCCTCAACTTGTAAATGTTCCAGTTCCGCTATTAGTCGATCAAATTGTGTCTTTATGGAGGGATGTACCAAAAAAATACTCATTCTTATTGATGATGTCAAACTCTTCAATATTCGTACACGGTACGGATCTGGTCAGGACATTTATTTCTTGTCGTTTTTCACTAACAAGCTTAGACCAATAAGCGTAGGATTTTGACTCATCTTTTTCACAGGAAAGAACAACAACAGCAGTAAATAAAAAAAGGACGAATCTTTTCATGTCTAAGAATGATAATTTTTAAATAGTTCGGGTTTCTATTATTGTTGTCATCTTATTTTATCAATATGTAAAGGAAGGTTTGCCTTGCTTGCATTCAATTCCTTTGGGTTTTTGATAGAGCATACAGCTGATTCTTGGTCGCATCATCGGACCAAGCACGTCGATGATTTGATTATAATCGGTCGTCATGGCCTTTAACTTAGCCAAATCAGTGTCTTTATGGTAGATTAGGTAATATTTTCCATAGCAGATGTTGCTGATATCCATCATTTTCCAATCAGACGCGTTGGTACAATTCTCTGGCTGGGCTATTTTCAGGATTTCGATGTGCTTTTCCGTGGCCAAAGCCTCTAGTTCTGACTCGGAACGGCCTGCATAAGGGTTGTCCTGATTATAATAGATCAAAACAGGCTTCCCCTCCTGACAGATCACGCCCGACGGTTCCGTCACCATCATACAGTCGGACGAGATGCCATATTTTTTATTATATGTATCTTCGGCTTTGGTATATTTTGCCATTAGGGCCAACAGAGCTTCGGTATCGATAGAAAGCGGGTAAGCAATATATTGCTGTGGACCGCCACAGGCCTTGCTGCCTAAGGGCGCAAAACTCCATCCATCAGCATCTTCACAAGGCACATCTTTTATCATGTCCTCTATCTCTTGTCTCATCTCCTGGAGTGCTTTTTGGTCGGCAGTTTGATCTTTTGTTGTTGCTTTTTCGCAAGCATACGCCAGACAGATTGTTGTCAGTAAAATTAAAAATCCTTTCATCGTTTATAAAATGTTGTTGTCCCTAAAACGTGAAGGAGGAGCGAAACGTTACAAACCAAGCGTACTCTAGTCGGCCCAACGGCTGAAGATGTGATAGATTCCAGAATCATAAGGCCTTGATCTTCGCTAATCCTTTTGGCTGTTAATGGGATTTTTCTACCTTTGCATATGATAAAATCAATGACAGGCTATGGCACTGGTTCCCAAGACAATGGGAAAGTGAAATATACCGTAGAACTCAAATCCCTCAACTCTAAATTTTTGGAGCTGAACCTTCGGTTGCCCAAAGTGGTTTCGGACAAGGAGTTTGTTCTTCGTTCAGAAACAAGTAAACTAATTGAACGCGGGAAGGTCAGCATGACGGTTACAGTTGACTATATTGACCAAACGGCCAAAGCCTCGACCATTAATAGCGAGCTTCTCAAAAAATACTATAAACAGCTTTCGGATATTGCCCATCAAGTAGGCGAAAATCAAGCTTCTTTGTTCGAACTCGCGTTGAATATGCCCGAAGTGGTTACCTCTAATGATGAAACCATTGACGAAGAAGAAGCAAGTGTCTTGATGGCGGCATTTTATGAGGCTGTAGGAAAGTTCAACAGCTTTCGGCACGATGAAGGCAAAATTCTCAAAGAAGATTTAGAAAATCGTGTCCAATTGATTTTAGGCTATCTTTCGGAAGTAGAACAAGTGGAGGGAAACAGAATCCCCTTGATTCGCGAGCGATTAAGCCATTATCTGAACGAAGCCGTTGGGAAAGAAAATGTGGATATGAATCGTTTTGAACAGGAAATTATCTTTTATATTGATAAACTGGACATTACGGAAGAAAAAGTCCGTCTTCGTAGCCACTGTAACTATTTTATACAAGCATTAAATGCTTCGGATTCCAACGGTAAAAAGCTGGGCTTCATTTCGCAGGAAATGGGCCGGGAAATAAATACCCTCGGCTCTAAGGCCAACGATGCTAATATCCAACAGGTTGTGGTGCGTATGAAAGAAGAGTTGGAGAAAATAAAGGAGCAATTGCTTAACGTGTTGTAGAATGGAAGGCAAATTGATTATATTTTCAGCACCATCCGGAGCGGGCAAAACAACGATTGTGAGGTACCTTTTAGGGCTTCATGCGGACAAATTGGAATTTTCTATTTCGGCGACTACACGCGAGTTGCGGGGGAACGAAGTAGACGGAAAGGACTATTACTTTATCAGCAAAGAAGAGTTTTTGCATAAGATTGCCAAACATCAGTTTATAGAATTTGAAGAGGTGTATTCCGGCACATTTTATGGTACTTTAAAATCTGAAATCGAAAGGATTTGGGCAACAGGAAAATCGGTCATTTTTGATCTCGATGTGGTTGGAGGTTTGCGTTTAAAGTCCAAATTCCCTGAAAAGGCATTAGCGATCTTTGTCAACCCTCCATCGTTGGATGTGTTGAAGGAGCGCTTGCGTGGTCGGGGAACAGACACGGAAGAAAAATTGCAGGAACGTTTTGCCAAGGCTGAGCTGGAATTGAGCTATGCAGACAAATTTGATGCGGTGCTCAACAATTTTGATTTAAATACGGCCTGTAAGGAAGCAGAAGAACTGGTTTTGGATTTTATCGGGAACAAGGATTAGGGAACAAAGACAAAGGAGAAAAGACTGAGACTGCTCCCTCTCTTTAGGAGAGGGTTGGGGCGAGGATAACAAGGACGGAGAGTGGAGGCAGGCGCACATTGCGTATCGCAATACTAAAAGAATGGCGAATAAAAAGATTGGTTTATTTTTTGGATCGTTCAACCCGATACATGTTGGGCATCTGATTATTGCCAATTATATGGCTCATTATACGGATCTTGATGAGGTTTGGTTTGTCGTGTCACCACAAAATCCATTTAAAGAAAAAAAGAACTTGGGCAATATGTACGACCGCTTGGAAATGGTACACTTGGCTATCGAAGACACGGAAAAGCTACAGGTCTCAAACATTGAGTTTTCGTTGCCCCAACCTTCGTATACGATTGATACACTGACACACCTTCGGGAAAAGTACCCTGCAACAGATTTCGTCCTAATTATGGGCGAGGATAATCTGGCTAGTCTGCATAAATGGAAAAATGCAATGATTATCCTGCGAGACTACAGCATCTTGGTCTATCCTAGGCGAGACTATGATGGAGGTGAACTCAAAAACCATCCTGCTGTCACGATGACACAGACACCCCTTATGGAACTGTCATCTACCTTTTTGCGAAACGCGGTTAAGGAGAAAAAAAACATCAAATTTTACACTCCCGATAAGGTGATTGATTTTATCGAAAAAAAAGGGCTGTATCGGTGATTGGATAATAGACAATGTATAATGAAAACCATATCTATATGATCGGTACAACAAAATCACTTTCTCTTGTGGCGGCTATGTTGTCTGCTTAGCTCCTCTGGTATTGTGGCTTCAGGTATTTGCGATTTGTTCTTGTCCGCTTATCTTATTTCTTGTTTAAAAACTTTTCGATCATCGGGACGACAAACGCCCTTTCTTTTGTGTCGGGCGTTATTGTTGTGATTTCTCCGATATATTCCCCGTGTCCACCCGGAATTATTGCTAATTCAGCGTTGGCAATTTGTCTGTGTAATTCAATGGCGTGTTCTGGCGTAATAACGTCTTTGTGGGCAATAATGATTAAAGTCGGTGCTTTAATGGATTTAATTTGTTCGTCCGGAATATCTTTGAAGTTTACCATTCGTTTTGCATCTCTGTCGTGCATAAGCTGTAAACCGCTTGTATCGGGAGCAACTTGTTTGTATGCTGTTTTTAGTTGTTCGGGCATGTTTTCCAATTTCGCTTGTTTCATAAAGTCCCAAAACCAACTGGGAACTCCGTTGCGTTTGGCAAGTGCAGAACCAACAACAATTTTATCGACTATTTCGGGGTGACGAATAGCAATTTGCAACGTTGTTGTTCCGCCATTGCTGAAACCGAAGAAGTCTGCTTTGTCAATGTTTAGATTTTTGAGAAGCGTTGCAACGTCGTCTGCATCTTGTTCAAATGTTAAGTCTGCATTTCTGTCGTTTGTTCGCCCGTGAGCTTGTAGTTCAATAGCGATTACTTTTCTGTTTTTTGCGAACAACGGAATAACTTTTCCAAAGTTGGATTGAATAGTGGAACCGCCCCCGTGGATGAGAACAAATGGTTTACCTTTCCCATAGATTTCGTAATACATTTTTAGCCCGTTTACTTCAGAATATCCGCTGTCAAAAGTCAATTTGTCTGTCGTTTCTGTTGCCATTGTTTTCGTTTCTGTTTTATTTTCGTTGCAAGCTGTCAAAATAAAAAAGGCCAAACCTAAACCTGCAATTATTCTTTTCATACCTATTGTCCGTTTATTTTTTTACTAGTGGTTTGTGGTTATTTTTTCGGTTATTGTTTTTATTGCGGTTTCCCAATAAGCTTTTGTTTCTTCCCGTTGTTTTTCGTTGAGTAGTTTCTCAATATGAAAGGCAATAGCTGTTTTGTCCTTGTTTGCAATCACGCGCATTTGAAGCGTTGCTTCGTTTGTCCAATCTTTCAGTTTCCATTTTGTTCTTATATGCGAAAGGTTTTTGAACGTTGAAAACTTCTTGTCTGCATCTTTAAGCCAAAGTTTAGAACCGTTTTCCGAGAATAAAAAGTTCCAAATTTCGTTTGCACTGAATGGTACACTTTTTCTAATGCCAAACTGCCAACCCGCATCTTTCGTCTGTCCGATAATTTTTACATTTTCCATATGTTATGGGTTTATAGTCCGTGGTTATTTTCCTTTTGGAAATTTGTCGGCAATTAAATTCAGTCTGATATTGTGTTCCAAATAGGCTTTCAGCCCGTCTAAAACTGTTGTAAAACCACCCGTGTTGTCTTTTACCGTTTGTATCAAATCATCCCCTGTTTCCCTGAAACCGTAGTTTTTTATCACCACATAAGTCGTGTCATCTGTCAATGCAGTAAACTCGTAATCCACCGTTGTCGCAGGGGCACCCCATTCCGTCGAAATCAGTTTATTCGGAATTATTTCCTTTGTCAATACAGAGGTGGCAACACCATACATTTCCCATTCCCATGTAACGATTTTTTCGACCTCTAGGTTTCCGCTTGATTTTGTAAACCAAAAATTAGTCGTGATGGTTGGATCAATAAATGCCTGAAATACTCGTGCAACGGGTTTTCTAACTAGCATTTGTGCTTCTACTGTTGGTGTCTTGTCTGTCATGTTTAGTTTATTCGTTTTGTAAATTTAAAAGTATTCTGTTTTAATTAGCTTTACATAGGACAAGAAATAAAACCGTATAAATGCCGCGCAAGCTTTTCAAATGAATAGGATTATTTTTTAATGTCTGTACCGCAATGTCTTCTATTTTTTACCAAGTAAAAGAAGGAGTGAATAAAAAATAAAATAACTTTGCACGTTTAAAATATTTGTCACCTTGAAAACACGGTCCGCTCAAGCCTTCACAGGCTATCAGAAATTCGTTATCGTCATTCTGGCGCTTATCCTCTTTACCGTGATGCTCGACTTTATGGTTTTGTCGCCACTTGGCAATATTCTCATGACGACGATGAATCTTTCGCCCCAGCAATTTGGCTCGGTGGTATCGGCCTATGCCATCAGTGCCTGTATGTCAGGTTTCCTTGCAGCAGGCTTTGCCGACAAGTATGACCGAAAAAAGCTGTTGCTGTTTTTCTATACTGGGTTTATCATCGGCACCTTGTTTTGTGCCCTGGCAAATAGTTATGCGGCATTATTGGCCGCACGCATTTTCACGGGTATTTTCGGAGGAGTGATCAGTTCTATCTCAATGGCAATTGTGACCGATCTATTTGCCTTGGAACAACGTGGTAAAGTCATGGGACTCATCCAAATGGCCTTCGCCGGTAGCCAAATCCTTGGCATCCCGGTGGGATTATGGATGGCCACACATTGGGGTTGGCATTCGACCTTTTTTGCTATTGTGGTTTTGGCCGTGCTAATAGGAGTAGCGGTAGTGCTTCGATTGAAGCCTGTCAACGAGCATTTGAAGCTTCAAAATAGCAAGAGTCCTGTCTTGCATCTATGGCATACGGTTCGGAAAAAAGACTATCGTACGGGATTTGTGGCCATTATGTTGCTTTCTATGGGCGGCTTTATGATTGCTCCTTTCAGCAGTGATTTTTATGTCAACAATGTAAAAATCGATATCAATGATGTGCCTATTATTTTCATGTGCAGTGGTGTTGCCTCGGTGTTTATCATGCCGTTGATTGGGAGACTGAGCGATAGGTTCGACAAGTTTGGCATGTTTGTCTCGGGAACAGTGATCGCGTGTATCATGGTTGTTATTTCCACTAACCTTGGCCCTACGCCATTGTGGGAAGTCGTGCTCATCAACATATTGATGTTTGTGGGCATCATGAGTCGTATGGTTCCATCGCAAGCCTTAAATTCAGCCGTTCCAGAGGTGACGGATAGAGGGGCATATATGAGCATAAATTCTTCTTTGCAACAATTGGCGGGTGGTTTAGGCGCGATGTCTGCGGGGTTTATCGTGGTGAAAGCAGACGCCAGTAGCCCGTTGGAGCATTTCGATACACTAGGGTACGTTATGGTGGCCATTATGTTGCTGTGCATTTTCCTGATGTGGCGCGTCAACAAGATGATTAAAGAACGCACGAAGTCAGTGAAAGAACCGTGAGATAAACTTTCCATTATTCATTATCCTTATTTTTTTCCATCTGTTATGGAGATCTGGAAAAATAGCTATACTCTTTTGGATTTCTGCAGGGGCATGTTGGCCCTCGACAGTGTTGCAAAGTAGCATATGGCCGTGGCGGTTTGTGATGGTGCAGCAAAAACAGTTGCGCTTCTTTTACCACATATGCTCATTGGTTCTGTAAATCCTTATGCTTCCTTCAAGCATAGGGGTCGTCGTAGGATATGGCCAATAAACTACAGTTTGTGCTTTTGCATAAACTGTAGTTTATTGGCCATGGTCTCCATTTTGTGCTCTAATTCTTTTAGCTCGCGCTGATAGGGTTCACGACAAGTAGCGCCATCTTTGCCTTTGGGGCAATTTCTGATGAGGCGTTTCAGTTGTTCCATGCGTTGTGCCGTCTGCATCACTTCCGCTTGCAATTGTTGCATATCGGCTGTTCCGGCTTTGTTGAACGCCGTCGTCACCTTGTAATCGCCCGGACGAAATGTGGCATCGGCCCTGTATAATCCGTCCAGGTAAAAATGCAGGTTTGTTTTCCCTCCTTTCCACGCCACGTCCCTAACCACAGAATAGATAACCAAGGCATTTACTTTCTTGTTAAAATCCTTCATTATACCCACGTTGATGCCCATAAAGGGTACGGATATCCGCCCCAATACCGGGAAAGGTATAAAGTAAAAGTCAATGGTCTGGTCGCTGTGTCCGGAACGGTCGGCTACTTTTCCACGGTTTCCCTCTACGGATGAAGATTCGAGGATTTCAATTTGTGCTGGTTTGAGCGCATCGCGCAAGCCTTCGGACGACAGTGCTTCCGCAGTATTCGACCATGTCATCTGATCAAAAAGCATATCACCCAAAACAGCATTTACATCATGGTCTGCGCCCAAATCTATCCCTCTTTTTTCCATACGTCCGGTACGATCGTTCTTGTGCAAGCCACAGATCAAGATATTGCCCGAAGCTTTTCGGATACCAAAATGAAAATCGCCCAGATCCCTTTGAATATGTTCCCTTATCTTGGGATTATCTTCTGTGGTAAACGCCACAGAGCCATATTTGCTGTTCACGTAATAGACAATCGGGCCTTTGTAAATGGGCGTGGTGACGTGCTGTTTGATCTTATAATCGAACTTGTACAGCGATACGTTGTCAGTAGGGTTTGCAGGCATTAGGCTTTCCAGCCGAAAGGCTTCTCCGGCGTCGGTGATGTTGCCTCTGTCGGTGAGCGATACATCGCGCTGTTCGCCCGTGTCGCCCCATACAGCTTCGCCTGTACCGGCTGTGTAGCCCTGTTGCGATAGTGCCGTTTGGGTAACGAATAACAATACTACGAAAAAGAAATGCCTCATATTTTAATGCGGTGTTTTGTCCAATAGAAAATCTACATCCGGACTGCTCCAGCTTCCATGCAGTAACAGTTCTGTACTTGAAATCCGAACAATTTTAAAGACATGAGGCCCTCCGCCAAATTGCATTTGCAATTCTTTGCCATTATTCAACAGTCGCCAGGTACCTGTGTCGTGCTCGTCCATAGCACATTCATCGCCCGCGCCTATGCTATACTTGTGACGGTCTAATTTGCCGTTTGTCGAAAACCGGTAGGTGGTACGTTTGTAGCAGGAGGTAAATACACTTTCACCATATTTTTCCGGATACCAGTCGCTCGCCGTAAGCAACTGTTCGGGAGCGGGAGCTGGCTCGTGTTTCTTTTTCTTGCAGGCTATGGCCAAGATGAGGACTAAAATAATCAGGGTGATATATTTCGACTTTTTCATTTCTTTGGATTTATTGACATTCGTACTCTATTTGCGTAACCCGGTTAGCGCCACCCGAAACAGCGGTAATCGCCGTGATTTTTCCCGAAGCATCAAAGGTGTAATCATAATTTTGGATGTGCGAACCGCCCGACGAAATGGTGCTTTTCAATAAGTTCGCGTTTCTGCGAAAAATGTTGGTCTGTCCATATTGCAACAGGTCGCCCACCGTTCCGAAATAGTCGCCTACCTGCATGGGCCTGTCTAAGTGAAATTCGTACTGTGTCACGCCGTCGGGGGATGAGGCGGAAACCATGTTTCCATCGCTCCATGAATAACTGCTTACCCAAGGGGTAGTACCTGACGAGGTGGTAAAGGTTCGTTTGACAACCTGGGTGCCGTTGTATTCGTAGACATTGTTGTTCCACTCTGTGCCGGTGCTGTTGGTTTCGGTGCGTACGTTTACGATAAGCCCATTGGCATCGAGGGTGATGATGGACCTTTCGTCCACCCTGCCATCGACCATCGTGGTAGAAATAATGGTATTTCCGCTGTAGTTGAAGTTGCGTACCTGATTCGCATTGGTGCTGATGCCCTGCACCCGCCCATCGGAATAGTAGCTGATGTCGTGTGTGTTGATAGGTGTCGTGATTTTTACGATGCGACAGACGGGCGGTTCGGGTTCGTGCTTCTTTTTCTTGCAGGATAGCGCCGTTGTCAAGATGACTATGGCCATTAAGAAGATGGAATATTTCTTTTTCATGATAGTTTCCTCCTAAACCCCCAAAGGAGCTCTTTATCTTTAGTCCTTAATCTTTGTTCTTTTAATCCTTCGTTTTTATAAACTCCACCCGTCGGTTCTGTGCCTTGCCCTCGGCAGTGCTGTTGTCCGCGAAGGGCCGTGTCTGTCCTTTGCCCGATGTGCTCATACGGCTGTTGTCGATGCCGAAGTTTTTGTTGAGGTAATTTTTGACGGATTGTGCGCGCTGTTCGGACAGTTTTTGGTTGGACGCGGCATTGCCGGTATTGTCCGTATGGCCGACAATTTGTATGCCGGCACTGCGGTCTTCGTTCAGGATGTTGGCGATTTGTTGCAACGCCCCGGTCGATTCGGGTTGTATGGTGGCTGATCCAGTAGCAAAGTAGATTTCTGAAGTGCTAAATGCTCCATCGCCTTCCCACTGCGCACGCAAGTCCTTTTCGATGGCCGTGATTTTCACATTGCTGATGACGAATAGGCGATCCTCTTCTTTTTTGGTGCCGGTTAGCCTGAGGTTGACGTGGTTAACTTTCACGCCTTCCAACAAAGCCGGTGAGTCGGCTATTTTCTCGCCATTGATAAACAGGCGCAGGCGATCGCCTTGCTTTAGCAATATCCACTGGGAGGTTCTGTCCAACACATTGTTTGTGATGTTGTAAGGAATTTTCTCTTTAATTTCGTATGCAGCCTTCTTGTTGAACAGGTCTATCTGATGCTCATTTTTATCGCCCCACAGGCTGAAACCAATAGCCCCGTATTTGTTTTTGGGGTCACCTTCCTTTAGGATCTTCATATCTTGCAAGTACACATTGAAGCTCGTCTTGTAAAGGCTTGCGGGAACATTGTTGAGGGTCAAATCAAACTCGAGGGCAAAATTTTCGGGAAGTGCACCGGTGGACAACAGCACATTGCTATTGGGATAGAACCGGAACCCTTTCTGTCCATCGAACGTAACGACTTCTCCTCCACTGTTGCTTGTCATCTTGGCGGGAAGACTACCGTTGGGGGTTGATGCAAAATCATCCTGAAAGATGACCGTTCCCGAAAAATCGAGCTCCGGATCGCGTGATTGCGCGATGGTTGGTGTTGCGGTTTCGGTGTTCGTTCGTCCTTTCGAGTTGTTTTTGTCTTTTTCTTGTGGCGTACCGATCTTGGTGCCTTTGCCTTTTTCCTCAAAAACACCGTCTAATACTTCATCTGTTTTTTTGGCACTTTCCTTTTCCACGCGTTTTTCTACCGTGCGCTCCACACCTCTTTCGGTCGCTTTCTCTATCTTTTTCCCTAATTTTTTAAAAACTTGGGCTTCTGCCGTGGAGAAAAGTAACAGGGCAACAAAAACGAAGGAACTTATGGTGATAAGTTGTTTCATGGCCATCTTATTTATCGGTTATTATACTTTTGCTGTTTTCATAAGATATTTCTTGTCATGTAAACAGCCTAAACAAAATTGCAAGTCCGACGTTCAAACTCGTTGTAAAATCCCGACAAAAATTATTTCAGGTTCATTAATTGTACTTGCAAGAGGTATGGGCTTTTGGATACCAGCTCGTTGAGCAACTTAAATTCCTCAATGAGGAAACGAGATGGGGGCATGTTGAAATAGCGTTTGTATTCTTTGTTGAAATGCGAGATGTCGTAATAGTTAAAGAGCATAGCCAGTGTTTCTAAATGTTGCTTTTCCTTGCCCAAGCTGAGTTCTGTGAAAATATTGTTGAAGCGGATGATGTTGAGGTAAGTAGAGGGAGGAATGCCTATGTGTGTTCGGAATTCCCTTTGCAAATAGCGTTCGTTAACATGCAACTTTTCGCATAATTCCTTTATGCTGATGCAACCTTTATGTTGATAGATGATTTGGATGGCTTCTTTGTACATCTCGTAGGTTTCAGGAATGTTAAACTGCTCGTAAAAATCAACCAGTAGCTTATACCGGTCATCATTGTTCCGCAAGGTTTTGTAGCGGGCAACATACGGCCTGATAAAAGCATCAGGAAATAAAGTCGTTGTATCGACTGGATTGTTGGTTAGAAAATACGTGGGTTTGCGCAACAAATTAAAAGGAGTCCCCGGCTGTAGGCCGGCGCCAAAGATGCCGGCCGTTCCGCCTACGGCAGTTAAAGAATAAGAGAAGGTTTGCTGTCCGACAATATAAAAATCGGGAAGCAAGGAGTCATTTGTGAAACTCTTGGAATTCATTCTCAGTTGCCAGCGCCCGGCATATTGCCAACCGTTGACCGGCGTACCTGAGGGCAGCAATGTCTGCAACGGACCATCGTTCTCATGATGTTCCATGGCATAAAAGAAGCATACCAAATGCTTTAAATGGGGAGGACTGTCATAATGTTGATACATAATTTTGTTAGAAATCAGAAAATAATAGAATTAAGGGTCTGATAGTCATGCATTTATCCTTTCTTTCCCAAAAAAAGGGAAGAATGAAGATGGTCTATGTTTATAAATTTATTTTTTTATTTTCTATAGGCATAGCTCCTGTGGCAGAAAGCAATTATTTGTGACGGAATGCAAGAAAAAAAATCAAAATATGTATTTTCATCCTACTAAAATGGCCTAATGTATATGAATAGATGGAAATACATACAGGAGAAATGGCATCAGTTGCATCCTGGCTATGCAGATTTGCGGATATATTTCCGAACCATTGTTAGTATCTCGGCAATTGTGTTTCTGATTCTTTTTATTCTTGAGCCCTTCAACTTTGATGAGCGGAGTATTCGAAACAACACTTTTCTTACGGCTCTTGTATACGCTGGCGTGGCTTTTTCCATGATGTTGTTAAGCACGGCGTGGATAAAGGTTTTTCCATCGGCCTTTGCGGAAGAAAGTTGGACACTCGGGCGCGAGCTTCTTTACATTGTCTACCAAATGACGAGCGTAGCCTTTGCCGTATGGCTGTTCAACACTTTTCGTGGCTTGCATAGCCTCAGCGAATACCCTTATCTATATGTGTTATTAATGGTTTTTTCGGTTGGTGTTTTGCCTTACAGCCTTATTACGGTATTCCGACACAACCGCATGCTGCGCAATAATCTGCAACACGCGGCGCAAATGAATCAATATACACAGGTTTCCAAGCGCGAATCACAGGTCAATCAAGTGTTGTTTGTTCCTAAGTTGATGGAAAAGATTCGTTTGGAGGATTTTTATTATGCGGAATCTAAGGGGAATGACCTGCTGTTGTTTTGCGTGGTAGAAGGAGAGATATTGCAGTACAGCATTCGGTATACGCTCAACCAGTTTGAAGATGACAATAGGCAACACGAGGCACTTTTCCGTTGCCATCGCTCCTTCCTGATCCATATGGACAAAATCCGTAAAATAGAAGGCAATGCCAGCGGTTTTCAAGTGCTGTTGCATCCCCAAGTGCATACTATTATGGTGTCACGAACTAAGACAAGAGATTTTCAGGGAAAAATGGAGAAAAAGAAGGGCAATTAGTGCTTCATTTCAGAAACCCACATCGTATCCTTGCCATAATCTGTAGGTGTGGCGCTTGCTTCGATTTCCAAGATACCGCCTTTGGCCAGTTCGTCATGTGTGAGCCAAAGCCTGT